>CAJXPD010000004.1 GCA_913057785.1 uncultured Lewinella sp.
GCTTTGACCTCGTCGACAGCCAATAAGTTTGAATCAGTTCCGGGTTAAACCAGAAAGATAAACCATTTGTCCTTCCGAATCCAGCTTCAATTATCTTCTCAGCAAATACTCAATCACTCTCTCTTGCGGCTGGAAAGGAGCAAGTACATTCAAGCCTAGGTGTTTAATGGCTGACTTAACCAGTAGTGATTCTGCAGCTTCCTCCTTTTTTTCAAAAGAACGACCTGCTTCCAGAAAGACCCGTAAAGGCGCGAGGCCAATTAACTCTGAACCATTGAGTTCTACATTGATCTCCTCCGCTACTGCTCTACAAGCCTCAAAAGCTTCATGCACAGCGCAGGCGTCCAAATCTGTAATATTCATCGATACTTGAGTATGGCCATATTCATCGATATACCAGCCAATAGCCTTCACTCCCTTACAACGTCCTTTTATACGAATGGGTTGTCCGCTTTCATCTCTTTGAATAATACCATCTATTTTATGTAGATAACCACTTTCTCTCACCCGCTGAGCAATGAAATTAGCCGCCTGTACATCTTGGGATTTCAGGTTTACATTATAAGCAATCAAGAAGGGACGGGCTCCAATGACGGTTGCTCCTGATGTAGGATTGAAATTGATCGGACCATAATCGGGTTTCCAATCTGAATGCTGCATTTTCGATCTAAGGCCCTCATATTCTCCTGATCGAATACTAGCTAGATTTCGGCGCTGATCATGCTTAGCCGCTGCTTCGTACATATACACGGGAATAGAGAGCTCATGCCCTACCCTTTGAGCCAATTGATTAGCCCATTTGACAGTATCCTCCAAGCTTACCCCACGTATGGGTATCAATGGACATACATCTGTTGCCCCCATTCTTGGATGTGTACCTTTCTGAACACTCATATCAATATAGGTTGCAGCAACTTGTATAGCCCGGAAAGCAGCTTCTACCACCTTCTTAGGAGGTCCGACAAAAGTGATCACAGTACGATTCGCACCAAAGCCCATATCTGTATGCAAAAGTTGGACTCCTTCTACCGACTGTATGGCACTTTCGATGTTACTAATGACGGCCCGATCACGGCCTTCACTAAAATTCGGTACACATTCTATTAGAGGACTTAATGTTTCCAAGGGATAAATTTAAAATCCTTCTCTGAAATTCTTGTGATCCCAGCTGACTAGGTAGGAGTTCGACTGGGACAAGGCCAGCCCGAGAGAGCTAGCATTTTAGCTAAATCTCTGACTCAAGAACACAAAATTTAGCAGAGAATCTTTAAAATAAAGTGGGAGGTTCATTTATTTTCTGATGCAGATCAGGAGCATTATTGCGTACGTTATTTACACGTGTAGATACCTGGTACATATCTAATATCCCATCCTTAGGCGTATGCAACAAGGCCAAGGTCTCATCAAGTGCAAGATCACTTAACCACCTATTTTTTTTATCCCCTTCATTTAGAATGACTGGCATACGATTATGTACACTACCCATCTCTTGATTTGGAGGAGTGGTAATGATGGAAAAACTCTTCACCGCGTAGTCATCCTTATACCATATATCCCAGATTCCAGCCAGTATCAATAGATCTCCACTTTTGTGGAAAATCCGGTACGGGATCTTTTGTGTCCCGATTTTCTTCCACTCATAAAAACTATCAACAATCACCAGGCATCTTCGTTTTCGTATTGGAATTCGAAAAGATGGCTTAGAAGAAATTCCCTCTTGTCTTGCATTGATTAGCTTACTGGCGTTCTTTTCATCTTTTGACCAGTATGGGATTAAGCCCCAGGTAAGGTACTGCAGGATATCAGGCTTATCGTTAGTAATAACATAAGCATGTTGTGTCGGAGCAATATTAAAGCTAATGCGCAAATTCACTCCCGTCTCGACTTGCTCGCCCAACTGTTGCTGTATTTTCTCTTTAGATGTCACAAAAGAAAATCGACCACACATACCTTATTATTTACCTTCCTGATTTTCCTCTAAATCAAAGAAGTAGATTCCAATAATTGATCTCATCATTTAGACTAAGCAATCACACAGACAAAAGATAGGCTAAAAACATGAAGATTTCAATCAATTTGCGTGATTAATGGCTTATCCACTATGACTAACAAGAACTAAAAACAGGATAACAAAACTAAAAACAAATGAATGCTAAATCCTGTTTCGAGACTTATTAACACTCATTATAATCACCATGTATAAAGTACTATATACAAGCATTTTAACAAAATCACAAACCAACAATACTTGTGTAGAAATACGTCTAAAAACCTCCCTTTTATCCACAGCAACTAAGAATTCAAGCAAGGAGTAATGTTACTAACTGTGAACACATGACTTAACTGTGAGTTTACATAGGAGTTATTGACATTGGAAAGTAAAATTTCAAGGTCTGTGGACAAAAAAGTTTTCCTGTGAATGACTTTTCCACTACTTGTGGATAAGTTTGTAAAACCTTGAAACTAAACTCAGTTTATGGAGATTGAATTGTTGAAAACTGTTTACAATTCGGCAAAACTGAGTTTACATAATTTTAACAAACGAAATTCCTAACAAACTAACACTACTGATGATGAGGGGGCTTTTTTTAAAAATTATAAAATATATCATATAAGAGGACCAGGAATCCAAAGTCACCTCTCTAAACAAAAACATTTAATTTCAAATAGTTCATCTTATGAGTACAGGAGTTGCTTCAGTTGAGAAAGACCACCTATCTACTAGTACTCGATATCCTTCAGCAGTAAAAATCTGGTTGATCATTGGTTTAGTAATGATTTTCTTCCAAGTCGTAATTGGGGGGGTGACCCGTTTGACCGGATCAGGCTTGTCTATTACGAAATGGGAGATTGTGACTGGTACATTTCCACCTATGAGTGCGGCACAATGGGAAAAGGAGTTTGATCTATACAAAGCCACCCCACAATATGAAAAGATCAATGAGGGAATGAGTATGGGCGATTTCAAGTTCATCTATTTCTGGGAGTACTTCCACCGACTGTGGGCTCGTTCTATGGGATTTGTCTTTATCATCCCGCTATTTATCTTCTGGAGGAAGAAATGGATTGATAGACCGCTTTACAAGCGCTTAGGCGTAGTTTTTTTACTTGCTGCCTTAGTAGCTTCTTTCGGATGGATCATGGTAGCTAGTGGATTGATTAACCGCCCCTGGGTAAATGCCTATAAACTAACTATGCATTTGTCCTTAGCATTTATTCTCTATAGTTATTTATTGTGGACTACGTATGGCGCGACTTTACCTCATTTAAAAGTTATTAACAATCGAGTGTTGAAAAGAGGTATTTTGCTCATTTTAGGGGTTTTATCCTTACAGATCGTACTGGGGGGAGTCGTTTCTGGAATGAAAGCTGGACTCTTTTACCCAACTTGGCCTGATATGAATGGTGAGTGGATTCCAGCGGTGTTGTTAGATGGAAACCAATGGACTGTTGATAACTTTGTTCAATACGATAAAGGACTATTTATGGCTGCCTTTATTCAATTGGCACACCGAACAACTGCTTATGTATTGACTATCATTGTATTAGCTTATTTTTTTAGGGCGAGAAAGATGGAGGTAAGTGCGGGATTTAAGCTAGGATTAAATATGTTGGTAAGTATGTTAGTAATCCAAGTATTACTTGGAATCTTCACTTTAATAAATAGCGTAGGGAGTATTCCGGTGGGACTTGGCGTGATGCATCAAGGAGGAGCTTTAGTCCTTTTGAGTATTACATTATTTCTACTATTTCAGCTGAGGAATGTTAAAAATTATGAAAATGTGGAAAACTATGTGGGAAAATTGTAGATTTGTTAATCTAACTTATTGATACTAAAGAATAATGCCTCCTGGAGTTAAACTAAACATCCAGGAGGCTTCTTTTTTTATAGCTACGTTAATTCGAAAGAAATAGCCATTTTCTTGTAGATACCTACCGATTGGCCTTTATATTTAGCCGGTGTCCAAGTAGGTGATTTCATCAAAACTCTTTCAATTTCTTGATCACAGCCGGATCCAATACCTTGTAAAATTTCAACTTCCTTCAAGCTTCCGTTCTTATCAATAAGGAAGCGAACTTCCACTTTTCCTTCAACACCATTTTCTCTTGCTTCCATTGGATACTGAAGATTTTTTGCGATGAATTGACTTAGTGCCAATTCACCTCCTGGAAAAAGTGCAGGTGTGAATTGTGGAGCTGGATCGCTTACTAAAGACTTTGCTGAAGCGGTTTTGCTAAATGTAACAAATAGTAGTAGTGCTGTTGATAGCAACAGCTTTGGGAACATGGGGAAGGCTTTCATGATAATAAGGTTTTTTGGTATAAATTACTTTCAACACAAAAATGCTTGATACTTGAAGGAGTAACAATTCAGTCTAAGTGAACGGTAATATTTCTTGAGTCAGATGTACTTTTATTTAGTTAACTTGCCAGCCTAACGCATTTCAGATATGGTTTTTGTTGGTATACTGATGGGAATTATCGGCATACTGGTTGTCTTAAGCGCTCGTTCCATCACTACATTTTTTCATGAACTAGGTCACGCTATTCCATCCTTACTTTTTACAGATGATCGAGTAGATGTGTACGTCGGATCATATGGAGACATATCCAAGAGCTGGCAATTGGATATTGGCAGGTTGCGCCTCTATTTGACGTATAAGGTCTGGGGATGGGATTTGGGCATGTGTGTCAGTAAGGGAGCTGAGTATTATTTGCAACAGATGATCATTGTACTTGCCGGACCACTTATGAGTTTAGGTACTGCCGCAGTATTGTTGTATTCCTTGATTTCTATAGATAGTACTCCTTTAACCAAGGGGCTAATCTTGGTATTTTTTCTGTCCACAATCTGGGACTTTTTTGTAAATATCATTCCAAGTAAGAATCCCATCCAACTACATGATGGCAGAACCACCTATAATGATGGAGCTCAGCTTCGTCGATTGTGGCAGGAACAGAATATGCCAGATGTATATTTCGAGGGATTGAAAGCCAAAGCAGCGGAAGATTTTGAACAGGCCTCTGCCTACTTTGAAGAAACCATTGAATTGATCGGACCTAAACGGGTGCTCAAAGAACAATTATTGTCTAGCTTGATGTCTGCAGGTAAGTATGAGAAGGCATTAGAATTCTTTATAGCACAATACGGGAATAGTAGGTTGAACCCTGGCCAACATTTGCTGATTGGAGATCTATATATGAAGGGACAACAATATGAAAATGCACTGAAGGCATATAGTGCTTACCTCTATATTGTGTACAGCGATGATCTTGTGATTTGTAAGAAGGGCTTGGCACTATTGTATTTAGGTGAATTCAACTTGGCGATTAGCGAGTTTGACATCGCAATTCGTATCAATGAAGAAAGTGCATTGGCTTATGCATATCGGGGTAGAGCTTATTTAGCCATGAGATTATGGAGAAAGGCTGAAGAAGACATAGAGAAAGCTGTGTCTTTAGATGCAAATCTTCCAGAAGCATACCTGTTTAGGGGAATGTACCAGGAGGAGATGAAAGAGTTTTCGGAGGCACTCAAATCATACACAAGGGCTAAAGCTTTGGGTGTAGATTATCATGGAATCGATTTCTTGATTGCCTCAGCGCAACAATCGATTCAAGAGCATTAAAAATATTAGATAGGTCATGTTATACGATCAACTTCAGGAGGCGCTTTCCTTTCTCAAGGAAAAGGTCGATTTCCAAGCTAGATTCGGCATCATTCTAGGAACGGGATTAGGACAATTGGCTGAAGATATCAAAGTAGTAGCTTCTATTGCTTATCAAGATATTCCACATTTTCCGGTTTCGACAGTAGAGAGCCATAAAGGGCAATTGGTGTTTGGTCATCTAGATGAGATACCGGTTGTGGCGATGGTTGGTCGCTTTCATTATTATGAAGGTTATTCCATGAAGGAGGTCACCTTTCCGGTGCGGGTGTTAAAATTGTTGGGGATAGAGCTATTGGTCATTTCTAATGCAGCTGGTGGAACAAATCCTGATTATGAGGCGGGAGATATTGTCTTCGTTCGCGACCATATAAATATGCAACCTGAGAATCCACTGAGGGGCCCAAACGATGAAAGACTTGGCATTCGATTTCCCGATATGTTAGCTACCTATGATCGTAAACTAAATGCAAAAGCTAGTGATATTGCTAAGTCGCACGATATTCGTACGCACGAAGGAGTATATTATGGTTTACAAGGTCCAAATTTAGAAACTCCGGCGGAGTACCAATTTATCCATAGAGTAGGGGGAGATTTAGTTGGGATGTCAACTATTCCTGAGGTTTTGGTTGCGCGTCATATGAATTTGGCCGTTTTTGTGTTGTCAGTGGTGACTAACAAATGTTTTCCTTTGGAGGCAATTCGAGAGACAACCTTAGAGGAGGTAATAGCAACAGCTTCATCGGCTGAGCCAAAAATGAGGTTGATAGTAAAGGAATTGTTGAAGGATTTAGTAACAAGTTAGCTTCTAACCACTCTTCGTACAAGTAAGAATAATATCGTTGCAATAGTCAGAAACCCGATAAGACTTACGGGATTGGAGACTGCTTCTTCGAGCACATCCCAAAACTTAAAAAAAACGAAATAGATCAGCGCTCCTGTTAGTAGAAGCCCCATAAAGATTTGTTTTGCATTCATGAGATAAATGGTTTGTCTTAAGAATTTGAAGTAGTAGAATTGCAGGCAAAAATAAGTTTCTTTTCATCTCTTCATTATGTAAATTTGCCTGTTGGTTAAACATCCTGGCTCAAAGCCTTGTTCAAGAATGTGTTGATGGGAAACACAGTTTCTTTACTTCCTGTCGCCAGCACACCACAAGACGAGAATCCGCTCGCTGGACACAAAACATATGGCAAAAGAAAATCAAAACGGGAGAAGTGTAGATGGTGAAATCTTTGCCGATGACTACATAGAAGTCACAGGAGCAAGAGTACACAATCTTAAAGACATTAATGTTCGAATTCCTCGCAACAAGTTAGTTGTCGTAACTGGAATTAGTGGAAGTGGAAAATCTTCACTGGCCTTTGATACCATATATGCCGAAGGACAAAGGCGTTATATGGAAACCTTCACAGCTTATGCTCGTCAGTTTATTGGTGAAATGGAACGTCCCGATGTTGAAAACATTGCGGGACTAAGTCCAGTGATTTCCATTGAACAGAAGACGACTGGCCGAAATCCTCGTTCTACCGTTGGTACCATTACAGAGGTCTATGATTTCATGCGTCTTCTTTTTGCACGCGTGGGAGAAGCCTACTCTTTTGAGACCGGAAAGAAAATGGTACGTTATAGTGAGGAGCAGATGAAGGACTTGATTTACGAACAGTTCGGCAACAGGAAGATTTCTCTATTGGCACCTTTGGTCAGAGGTAGAAAAGGACACTATCGAGAATTGTTTGATCAGGTCAGAAAGCAAGGTTATGCAAAGGTGCGTATCGATGGCGAGATTGAGGATCTGAAGCCAGGGATGCAGGTGGATCGATATAAGATTCACGATATAGAGGTAGTGGTGGATCGGATCAAGGTTACGGAGGAGAGAAGAGATCGCATTGGTGAATCCTTACAAACCACGCTTCGCATTGGGAATGGTCTGTTGATGATCATGGATAATGAAAGTAGTGAAGTGACGGTTCTAAGTAAGCATTTGATGGATCCCACTTCCGGTATTTCTTATGAAGAACCATCCCCAAATTCATTTTCATTTAACTCTCCTTATGGAGCTTGCCCCACTTGCAAAGGGCTAGGCATGGTTCATAAGGTAGACATGGATAAGGTCATTCCTGATAATACTAAATCCATTAACCAAGTAGGTATAGTACCCTTGGGTGAAGTAAGAGATAACATGACTTTCAAGCAATTGCGTGCAATTGCTAAGAAATATAAGTTCTCTTTCTCTACCCCCATCAAAGACATTCCCAAGGAGGCTTTAGATATTATTCTGCACGGAGGAGATGATAGCTTTGAGATTTCTGTGAATTATGGAAAGCAAGATTATTCCTATAATCTTGCCTATGAGGGATTGCTAAAGATGTTGGAACGTTGGTATAAGAATTCCACATCCGAAAAAATACGACGTTGGGCTGAGGGGTTCTTGAGTATCGACAAGTGTCCTGATTGTCATGGCCTCAGACTGAAGAAAGAATCTTTGCACTTCAAAATCAATGAGCGCAATATTGGAGAGTTGGCGGAACTTGATATTAATGAACTCCATGATTGGATGGCTGGAGTTAGCAGCCAACTTTCTGAGCGACAACAAATGATCGCCAAAGATATTCTGAAGGAGATTCAATTCCGTTTAGGTTTTCTGTTGCATGTGGGCTTGGATTACTTGAGTTTGAATCGCCCTGCCCGAACCTTGTCTGGCGGGGAGTCTCAACGAATCAGATTAGCCACTCAAATTGGATCTCAATTAACTGGGATTACCTACATACTAGATGAACCTAGTATTGGATTGCATCAGCGAGATAATCAACGGTTGATAGAATCTTTACGTGAGTTATCAGATATTGGAAATACAGTTCTAGTCGTGGAACATGACAAGGATATCATGCTCGCTTCAGATTACTTGATAGATCTTGGTCCTGGTGCTGGACAGTTAGGTGGGGAGTTAGTTGGAGAAGGTATTCCCGCGCAATTCGTGAAGAATGCTACTATCACCTCAGCCTATCTAAATGGGCAAGCGAAAATTGAAGTACCTGAAAAGCGAAGAAAAGGTAACGGAAAGTTCTTGGAACTAAAGGGAGCTAAGGGTAATAATCTAAAGAACGTTAGTGTCAAAATTCCACTAGGAACCTTTTGTTGTGTAACCGGTGTATCGGGTAGTGGGAAATCAACCTTGATTAATGAAACCTTGTATCCCATCCTGCGGCAACATTTTTACAAAAGCCTCAAGAAACCGATGCCTTATGATAAGATCATTGGTTTGGAGCATGTGGATAAAGTAATCGAAATTGATCAATCTCCAATTGGTAGAACACCAAGATCTAATCCTGCGACTTATACTGGAGTATTCACACCAATCCGCAAATTGTATTCTGATTTACCTGAAGCTAAGATTAGGGGGTATAAGCCTGGGCGGTTTTCATTTAATGTTAAAGGAGGGCGTTGTGAAGTCTGTCAAGGTTCAGGGATGCGTATGATAGAAATGAACTTCCTTCCAGATGTTTATGTGGAATGTGAGAATTGTTTGGGGCGGCGGTATAATAGGGAAACATTGGAGATTTTATATAAAGGAAAGTCGATTAGTGATGTACTAGATATGCCCGTGCGGGAAGCTGTTGAGTTCTTCAAGAATATCCCCAATATTTACAGGAAGCTGAGGACCTTAGATGAAGTGGGCCTAGGTTATATTACCTTGGGACAACAGGCAACTACCTTATCTGGAGGTGAAGCTCAGCGTGTGAAGTTGGCCGAAGAATTGTCTAAAAGAGATACAGGTAATACCGTCTATATTTTAGACGAACCCACCACTGGTCTGCATTTTCAAGATATCCGACAATTACTTGGTGTACTCAATAAGTTAGTAGATAAAGGCAATACCATTATTGTGATTGAACACAATATGGACGTGATAAAAGTAGCAGATCATATTATTGATATGGGCCCAGAAGGAGGGCATCGAGGAGGAACGGTGGTAGGAAAAGGATCACCAGAAGCCATCGTAAAAATCAAAAAAAGTCATACAGGTCATTTTCTCAAAGAAGAATTACTATAGTTTGAGATTGTTATTTTAGGGAGAATTCTCGTATTTTATATGAGATAGCTTGAACAGCGCCACCCAAGTAGGATTTTACTAGATAAGATTTTATTTGTATCTAGTAGAATGAGGCTTCCTTTGTTTGCATGTTATCGTGTGAAGATGTTCTAGTCTTTACGATTTGTGCAACATATCAGCGAATGACAGTCTGTCCTTGAAGCCTAGTCGATATATACATTTACTTACGCCTCCCATCCAAGCACTCGGGCTATGAGAAAAATGATTAACCAACTCTTTCGACTTTACTATAAACAACGGTACAGAACGATCGAACATTATATGCAGCATCCGCATGATGTTCAACAGGCCTTGTTGACTCAACTGATCGAGGCTACAAGGCATACTGCTTGGGGCAAGAAATATGATCATCGATCCATTCAGAACCTTCCAACCTTCATGGATCGGATACCGATCAGCCAGTACGAAGATGTGCAACCCTATATTAAACGAATGATGCTTGGGGAAAAGGATGTATTGTGGAGTGGTCAGGTTAGATGGTTTGCAAAGTCTTCGGGAACTACAGATGGGAAGAGTAAATATATTCCTGTTACTAGCCAAAGCAGAAAGTATTGTCATATACGAGGAACTTGGGATACGATGACGCTCTTTTACCGACACCGAAGTGATGCCCGTCAGTTTGAGTGCAAGAGTATAGTAATGGGGGGAACCGTGGAACGATATGCTCCCTATCCTAAAACGATGATCGGCGATGTCTCAGCCATCATGATTAGCCATATGCCTTTCGTTGGTCGGCCTTTTTATATACCTGATTTCAAGACAGCACTTCTACCGGACTGGGAAGAGAAGCTAGAGCGGCTCGCAAGAATTGCTGCTGATACGCCCAATGTTGTAATGATTGGTGGAGTACCTACATGGACGGTGGTCTTGCTGCGTCGTATATTAGAACTTACTGGAAAAGACAATCTGTTGGAGGTCTGGCCAGACGCCCAATTGTATGTACATGGAGGTGTTAGTTTTGTTCCATATCGTGAGCAGTTTAGAAATTTCTTTCCATCTGACGATTTCACCTATCAAGAAACGTACAATGCTTCCGAAGGCTTCTTTGCTGTGCGGGATGATTTCTCATCTAATGATATGCTCCTTCTGCTGGACAACGGAATCTACTATGAATTTTTGCCGGTAGAAGAATGGTATAAGGAGCACCCAAGGGCAATTCCGCTTTCCGAGGTTGAGGTCGGTGTAAACTATGCTATGGTGATTAGTACTAATGCAGGACTCTGGCGATATGTTCCCGGCGATACGGTTATGTTCACATCAACCTACCCATATAAGATTCAAATAACTGGCCGGACGAAACAGTTTGTTAATGCCTTTGGTGAAGAGGTGATGGTGGATAATACAGATAAGGCCTTAGCCAAGACTTGTCGAGCGACCCAAGCTACAGTAGTAGATTATACGGTGGCCCCGATCTACTTTCAACAAGAAGACCGAGGACGACATGAATGGTTGATTGAATTTGAACACCCACCTGGAAACCTAGAACTATTTACTCAATTACTGGATCAGAATCTTCAAGCGATCAATTCGGATTATGAAGCCAAAAGATATAAGAGCATAGCTTTAGCTCGATTAAAATTGACAGTCCTACCTAACGGGACCTTTCAAGATTGGTTAAGAGCCAAAGGTAAGCTAGGAGGTCAACATAAAGTACCTCGTTTAGCTAATCATCGAAAATATATCGATGAGATTCTTTCCTTTAGTGCCACTTCATGATTTCAATTGAATCTTTATTTTCTCTCATTCGTATGATCGACTATTGCTGTTTTATCAATAGCTATGATACCTCAATCCACATCTAGAACTTGTTTTCTGTACTAGACTCCATATTATTCATCTTTGTGATATAAAATAAGTTTAGTGCTTTGTTGACTCCTAACTAAAAATCTATACTTTTGCCCTTTCTACGGTGGGCGAAGTGACACGGAGTTGTATGTAAGTATTCTAAGTTCCTAACCAATCCTTTTACCAATAGTTATTCAATTAAGTTTGGTTGATTAAAGACCGATGCTATGAAGGTTTTAAAATTTGGCGGTTCCTCTGTGGCTAAGCCGGAGCGAATCAAAGGTGTAGTAAATATCCTTAAATCCTATTATGTACGCGGTGACCAATTCACTGTAGTCTTTTCTGCTTTTGGAGGAGTGACAGATATGTTGATCCAAATGAGTGAGAAAGCTGCCGAAGGTGATGATGGATACCTAGAGATGTTTGAAGAATTTAGTCAGCGCCATTTGGTAGCAGCCCGAGCACTCTTGGGGCAAGAGCATCTCCAACAAGTGATTCCCCATTTAGATAATAATCATGAGGTATTGCGGAATTTGTTGTATGGGATATTTTTGGTTAGGGAGGCGTCGCGCCGGACTATGGATTATGTGTTGAGTTTTGGAGAAAGGAATTCTGCTTATATAATTTCTTTCGCTTTGAAGGAGCATGGAATTAATGCGAGTTACCTGGATGCAAGAAGACTAGTGAAGACGGATAAGAGTTTTGGCTCCGCTAAAGTAGACTTCGATCGTACCTATCAAAATATCAAAGATCATTATAAGGAACATCCGGAGATTCAGGTTGTGACAGGGTTTATTGCTTCAGCCAAAGGGGGACTCACTACTACTCTGGGAAGAGGCGGCTCGGATTATACCGCTTCCTTAATTGCTGCGGGTTTAAATGCAAAGGTCATAGAAATCTGGACGGATGTGGATGGCGTATTGACAGCTGATCCACGAAAGGTGAAGAAGGCATTTACGATTCCAACAATGACATATGCGGAGGCAATGGAGATGTCGCACTTTGGTGCAAAGGTCATCTACCCTCCTACTCTACAGCCTGCATTAAAAAAGGGTATTCCATTATACATCAAGAATACATTTAACCCAGATTTTTCAGGGACCCTAATTTCTGAGAAACCGGATCCGCAAGGAGCTGCCGTTAAAGGAATTTCATCTATTGGTGATGTCGCTTTGTTAACCTTATCGGGTAGTGGTTTATTTGGAGTACCAGGTATTGCGGCAAGATTATTCAATTCCTTGGCACAAGCAGAAATCAATGTAATTCTAATTACACAAGGATCTTCGGAGCATGCCATTAGTTTTGCCATTCAACCTCGTTGGGCCAGTAAAGCAAGGCAGATTGTTTCGAAGGCATTTGAGTACGAAATGCAGATGGGAATTGTGAATCCCATTAAGGTAGAGGAAGATCTATCTGTAGTTGCCATCATTGGAGAGAACATGAGATATCGACCTGGTATTGCTGGTCGACTTTTCCAAGCCTTAGGAAAGAATGGGATTAATACGACGGCAATTGCTCAAGGTTCCTCGGAGTTAAATATATCCGTTGTCATCAACAAGAATAATGAGACAAAAGCACTGAATGCACTACATGAATCATTTTTCTTGTCTGATACGAAAGAGCTCCATCTCTTTATGGTTGGAGTCGGTTTAATTGGAGGAACACTACTGAACCAGATCAAACAACAAGCTGAGTACTTGAAAAATAGTAGATCACTAGAAATTAAAGTAGTGGGCTTGTCCAATACCAAGACCATGCTATTTCATCAGGGCGGCATAGATTTGGCTACTTGGAAAGAAGATCTCAAGGCCTCCCCCATGTCCGCCGATCTATCCACTTTTGTGGAAAAGATGAAGAACTTCAATTTGACCAATACAATCTTCGTAGACAATACGGCAGATGACAAGATTGCTGATTTTTACGAAGGGATATTAGATTCCAGTATTTCAATCTCCACGCCTAATAAGGTAGCGACCTCTTCTTCTTATTTGCAGTATCAACGTCTCAAGCGCATTGCTCATAAGAGAGATGTCCAATTTATGTATGAAACAAATGTTGGCGCAGGTTTGCCAGTGATCTCAACCTTGCGAGATTTGATTATCAGTGGAGATCGCATTATCAAGATTGAAGGTGTCCTATCTGGATCATTGTCTTTCATCTTTAACACCTTTAAGCAAGGCGTTTCATTCAGTGGTATTGTTAAGGAGGCAGGGGAAAAAGGTTATACGGAACCTGATCCAAGAATTGACTTGAATGGAGTAGACGTGAGGAGAAAGCTTTTAATCCTAGCTCGTGAATCAGGGATGTCGCTTGAAAGTGATGAGATAGAAATTGATAACATTCTTCCGGAAGCATGTAGAGAGGCTCCAACGGTTGAGGCCTTTTTTGAAGAATTGGAAAAAGCTGACCCTTACTTTGAAGAGATGATTGAAGGGGCAACTGATGCAGGTAATCGGTTGCGGATGATCGCGAAGCTAGAGGATGGAAAAGCTGAGATTGGTTTGCAGGAAGTGGATCAAGATCATCCATTTTATAGTTTAAGTGGAAGTGACAATATGATTGTATTTACGACGGAGAGATATAAGGAAAGACCATTGGTAGTTAGGGGACCGGGAGCAGGTGCAGAGGTAACTGCTGCTGGTGTGTTTGCAGAAATTGTCACCATTGGGAATTATCTTTCATAAGTCCCTGTAAATTAGACGTTTATGGTCTAAAGATGGCATTTTTCAGGGTATGAAAGATGCCATCTTTGTTTTAAGTAATTGATTTACAGTTATTTATGTTGATTTTATTATTGATCCAAACGGATCATCTACCAGATATTATTGATCTATGAATGCAGGTTTAAAAGTTTTTGCTCCCGCCTCAGTAGCTAACGTAGCCTGTGGTTTTGACGTTCTAGGTTTTGCATTGGAAAAACCTGGAGATGAAATCATTGTGCGTTTTTCAGATAAGCCGGGCTTAAGGATTACGACCATTACTGGTGCCAAAGGGAAACTCCCTTTTGAAGTTGAAAAGAATACAGCAGGTTTTGCAGCACAGCGTCTATTGGAACATCTTGGCGAAACTGAACGAGGGATAGAAATGGAGATCCATAAGAAGATGCCTTTCGGAAGTGGATTGGGTTCAAGTGCTGCCAGTGCCGTAGCTGGGGTAATGGCTGTAAACGAATTACTGAAGCGTCCATTAGAAAAACGTGAACTATTGCACTTCGCTGTGTTAGGTGAACAATTAGCTGATGGTGCTTACCATGCTGATAACGTAGCTCCCTCACTGATAGGTGGGATGATATTGATTCGAAACAATGCGAGTTTAGATGTACATAGGCTACCGTTGCCTCAAGGTATTTATGCCTCGGTTTTATACCCACATGTCAAGATTCTGACCAAGGATGCTAGGGCAGTATTAAGTGATCAGGTTAGCCTGAGTAAGTGTATTGAGCAAAGTGGTAATCTAGCAGGACTAGTAGTGGGCTTATACAATGGGGATTTAGACCTCATCAGTAGATCACTCAATGATGTAATAATTGAACCACAACGAGCCCAATTGATTCCCCATTTCTATGATGTAAAAGAGGCAGCTATGAATGCTGGGGCAATGGGGTGTAGTATATCAGGTGCAGGCCCATCGATTTTTGCGTTGTCTGCTAATAGCCTTATTGCAGAGAATGTAGGGATTGCAATGAAGAATGTTATGCATGATGCTAAGATTCCAAATGAACTCTTCGTCTCCCCTATTAATCAAGAGGGAGCCATAAAATGTTGATCTATGAATTTATATAGTACCAAGAATAAGGACAATGTTGCTGACTTGAAAAAGGCAGTGATGAAGGGATTACCAGATGATAATGGTCTATATATGCCATTTTCGATTCCTAGCCTACCGCAAGATTTTATCAATAATCTATCTGATTATTCATTTCAAGAGATAGGAATAAAGGTTTGTAAAAGTCTTTTCGGTGATTATATACCCACTACTGACCTTGAAGATATTCTAAATACTGCGCTACAATTTCCCGCTCCAGTCGTCCAGTTGGATGAACAGAAGTATATTCTAGAATTATTCCATGGTCCTTCTTTGGCCTTTAAGGATTTTGGTGCAAGATTCATGGCCCAATTAATGGGATATTTTAATCGGAAAGAGGAGGATAAACTTGTCATTCTGGTGGCCACCTCTGGAGATACAGGTGGAGCTGTAGCGGCGGGATTCTATCAGACCCCAGGTATTGAGGTTGTCATCCTCTACCCTAGTGGTAAGGTTAGTCTTCTACAAGAAAAACAATTGACTACATTAGGACATAACATTACGGCATTAGAGGTTGATGGGACCTTCGATGACTGCCAGGCTTTGGTGAAAAAGGCATTCTTAGATCCTGAGCTCAATACAAATATTCGGTTGAGTTCAGCTAATTCTATCAATATTGCTCGTCTAATTCCCCAGTCATTCTACTATTTTGAAGCCTTCAAACAGCTATCCAAGGAAGGAGATCCAGTAGTTTTTTGTGTACCGAGTGGTAATTTTGGTAACCTAACAGCAGGTCTTTTGGCCCAGAAAATGGGCCTGCCGATACATCACTTCATTGCGGCTACCAATAAAAACGATGTCGTTCCGGCTTATCTGGATAGTGGAAAGTACCTTCCTCGTGCTTCTGAACGCACCCTATCTAATGCTATGGACGTAGGTAATCCATCTAATTTTGCTCGAATGGTGGATATCTATAAGGCCTTCGAAGCGGTGGATTCTCCGGTTGAAAGTGCATGGGGAGATATGAAAGATGCAATTTCAGGGTATGCATATAGCGACTCTAGCACTGAATCTGCGGTTTTGGAAGTCAATAAGAAGTACAATTATACCATCGATCCACACGGTGCAGTCGGGTATTTAGCGTTGAATGAGTACCAGAAAAGTAATCCTAATACCCGAGGGATTATTCTTGAAACAGCACATCCGAGTAAGTTTTTAGATGATATGGAACGGATACTTGGTCACAATATTGAGGTTCCAGAGCGTTTGGCAGTACTAAAGGATCGGGAAAAAGTAGCCCATTTTATGGAGAATAGTTATGCTGATTTCCGTTCTTGGCTGCTACAGAACTACTAGTATGTAGCTAATTTAGGATGCAGATACTTAGTTTAGGTATCATGAAAGGGGGAGTAATTCATTGAATTACTCCCCCTTTTTTTATTGATAGTGTTCCACGTGGAACATACATTTTAGGTGGTATCTATACATTGAACTAGTGTTCCACGTGGAACATTATAGCAGTTTTCCATACATAAACCTCTCCGTTCTTAGTCCTAGTTGTGTCCTAGATGGTAGCTTAACCATCCTTCCTTATCTATATTGCCCCCATGACTAGTATAAAATAAGTGGCTAGAAGAGGGAAAGTGGATGTGAAGAACTGTCAAATTGAACTCCTTAGGCAGGGAGATTAAGGGGATATAAAAGTGTTATTTGGTAGAAAAGGGATGGAACTGTACCTGTAGAATTGTTCAAATTGAGGACAATGACAAGCTTATTTATGACTGCTACAATGATAATACAGGTGAGTTTTGTCCTGGATCTATCTTTCTTGATTAGCTGTTTAATCCAAAATATAGCAACCAGAAGTCTAGAATTGATACTTGCATTGTTGATTCAATAGGGTTGAATATTGGGAGAACCCCGGAAATAATATCTGACTTAGAGGCTAGAGATGAAGAGTAGATGTGGGTTATTGATCGAGATTATACCTGAAGGGATAGCATGAGATAGCCGTAAGTCTAAGAAGGTATCGGCAAGAATCGAGGATGTTTGCTATAAGTATATACGATAATTAATCGTGTACCAAGGAAGAAAATTGGTTCATGGGGCAAGGTCAACCATCCATGTTCATTCCTAGAAAAGAGAGTTGGGGATGCCTTTAGTCGTTGATTAGAAGTCTAGAATGAAATAATTTCAGGGTTGAGGTGAGCGATAAGGAAGAGGTATTGTCATCACCTTATACCTTGTTTTATGCTCAGCAAGTGTAAATCCTTGAACCTAGTATTGAATTATTGCCAGACTTTCTTTGCCGAATTATTCATAGCCTTCTTTGATATATGGGGGATGGAAATTAGAGACATAGAAATTAGAATGTAGAAGTGATTCTTGATATAATCGTTTAAGGTGATGTTAAGGACAAACTACCATGATAGTGGTCTAACTATTTATGGGATTTCGCTATGCCTCAACATGGATATTGTTCAAGCTTCAGACTTTTGGTATTGAGTAAATAGGTAGATCAGAAATACTACATAACTGAAAAATTGATAGTATTCTATGGGATGATACGATGTGAATGTATGTAAGATACAAGGCGAGCTGACTATGTACTTGACTGAGTATTGGTATTGACTCAATGAATGAACTTGGATAAAAACGTATTAAACCCAGGAGTGGACTGTAGCAGATAACGATCTGTATTCCTATCAGCTACCCCATAGCTTAGGTAGTTGGGTAATGTTGAAAGAGAAATATTATTCCTTGTATTATGGATAGAAGTTACTTAGTACTGTACAGTCATCTAGATGAGCTCATGTGATAAGATATTAAGGAAATCATTTTGATCCCTTGTCCTTCGGTGGATTGTACGGAAGGACTTCGGTTAATCTATGATTAATGATAAATAGGATAGCGTAGTAATTGTACATGATCTTAGTACAAGAGGTAAAAGTATTTCGACTATTCTTGATCTGGGGTTTAATATGTACTATAGCCAAAGGGAAGGATGTCAGATAGGAGTAGAAAATTATAGTGCTGAAGTATTGTTCTGATACATCATACGAGAGAATGTTGAAACGATATTATAGTATTGTGATTTGTTATGTGGACTAGTTATCATAAAGTAGTATGTATCTGTCTATGGACAATATACTAATTCACTGAGGAGAAATTACAATAGTAGTTTTCTGTATTGGTTCTTATAGAAAGAAGGTATGTCAAGAAATGGGTGTAGAGGGGAATCTTATCTAGTACTAGTATTACTAGTGAATTTAGATTATCCCGTTTACGGATTGACTCCTCTCCTACTAATTATGATTTGAATGTGAATTCTTAATCAAGGCAACTTAACTCCCGGTGACATGTTCTCTCTGTTTTTATCTAGAACCTAATTTGTAAAATCCCTTATCCCTTATCCCTTATCCCTTATCCCTTATCCTATTGTTCCTTAGTTTGCTTACAATTTTATAAGTAATTGGTTATCAGTTACTTGCGTTGTGTTGTAATTCTAAGTTGTTGATTGTTAGCTAGTTATGTTCTCGAGTGGGTATCCTTAAACAGTTCTGATTATTTTCTGTTTCAGACTAGAATATTTAAGTGTGCAATGGAGCAGGAACCTTATCTTATTATTTTTGTCTTATGGAAAAACAAGTACTAGATTTTCGGAATCCCAAATTAGTTGTCGACTCCTCCAATTTAGAGGAAGGGGAGATAAAGTGGCGTAGCCCTTCTAATATTGCGATCATAAAATACTGGGGAAAATTTGGCATACAATATCCACAGAATCCTTCGGTGAGCTTCACCTTGGAAAATGCCTATACTGAAACTAGTTTTAGCTATAGTACCAAAAAGAATATTGAGAAGAATATTGAATTGGACTTCTACTTCAATGGTGAGGTGAATGTACCTTTTGGCGAGAAGGTTATTAAGTACTTTGAGAAGCTAGTTCCTGTCTTTCCCTTTCTACGACAGTTAAAGATGACAATTAGGTCTTCTAATTCTTTCCCTCATTCAGCAGGGATTGCATCTTCAGCTTCTGCCATGAGCGCACTGGCTTTATGTCTTTGCAGTTTTGAAGATCGAGTTTTCGGGACCTTATCTGATATTGATGAATTTCGTCGTAAGGCTTCTTATCTATCAAGGCTCGGATCAGGTAGTGCTTGTCGCTCAATTTATGAGCACGCTGCCATTTGGGGAGAAAGTGGAGAAGTGGACGGAGCCACCAATGATTATGCTATTCCATTTAGTGAATCACTGCATCCTGTTTTTAAAACCTTTCATGATGATATCTTGATTATTAGTAAAGGCGAAAAATCCGTGTCGAGCACTATTGGTCATGGAATGATGGATGGAAATATTTATGCGAATAGTAGATACCAGCAAGCACGCCAAAGATTTCATGATGTCCTAATTGCTTTGCGGCAAGGAGACTTGGAAAGTTTCGGACGTATTGCAGAAGGGGAGGCATTGACACTTCATGCATTGATGATGACCTCCTACCCTCCTTACATTCTGATGAAGCCAAATACTCTAGTGGTCATTCGGAAAATACAAGAATATCGAAAGAGAACTAATCAACCACTTTATTTCAGTTTGGATGCTGGTCCTAATCTTCATTTGTTGTATCCAGATGAAATTGTTGGTGATGTGCAGAATTTTATAGAAAGTGAACTTAAGCAATATTGTGAAGACGGTCAATGGATAAAGGATAAAGTCGGGGGCGGACCACTTGAGGTATGAATGACGTGAAATTTGAAACTATTCCAAGCTAAGGAACATATATAGTATATGAAGCCAAGAGTTTTTTCTTCTCTATTATTTCTTTCTTTCATGTTGATTGGTTGCAGTGCAACAGACGCTCAGGTACAAGGCCTATGTCTGGATCAGCATTTTGATGAAGAAATAGCTAGTACCATTAGTTTCACTGCGCCAATTATTGGTGTGACGGAATTAGCGGCTAATCGATCTTCTTATATGGTTTTTGATACTAGGAAGAAAGAAGAATATGAGGTGAGCCATATTCCAGGTGCGAACTACTTAGGATACAAGGATTTTGACGAAACCCGTTTGGAGGGTACGCCCAAGGAGGCGAAGATAGTTCTATACTGTTCCATTGGATATCGAAGCGAGAAGATAGCCGAACGACTGCAAAGCTTAGGTTACCAAAATGTCTACAATTTATACGGGAGTATTTTTGAATGGGCGAACAGGTCTTACCCGCTGGAGGATAGGAATGGGGATGTGACCACTAAAGTGCACACCTATAATAAGACTTGGAGCAAATGGGTAAATGGTGAAAAAGTGGAGAAGATCTGGTAGACGTCTGGTTCTAAGTGGTTCTGCTTACTTTTCTATAGAAGTAAGATAGAAAAGTAAATGTATTGTTTTTTTATAGAGATATACTTTACATAATTTTCTACTACTTCTCTCCTACTCCTAAATTTCCCCGTCCAAAGATTTGCGGATCAATTCAGCTTTGCTGTTAATTTCTAAGGCGCGATAGATCCTTTTAATATGATCCCGTACTGTGTCTAAAGAAATACTCAAGCGGTTAGCGATCATTTTATAACTGAGGCCATCAACAATTCCTTGTACTATATCTTTTTGACGTTCTGTCAAAACACTTTCCTTTTTGGATTCTTTCGGCATAAAATATTCCGCCACTTTCCTAGCAATAGAAGGTGACATATAGGAACCGCCTCTAAAGATGGTAAAGACGGCGTCTCGTATTTGTGCAAGGGAAGTTCTTTTGGAAATGTAAGAGCAAGCGCCAGAACAGAGAGCAGTGAAGATCTTATCGTCTTCTTCAAAAGTAGTTAACATTACGATGTCAACCTTAGGAAATTTGTCTTTCACTAATTTGATGCCCTGTAGTCCAGACATACCTGGTAGTCCAATATCTAATAATAGCACATCAATTTCTGAGATCATTCCTTCCTTAGTGCGTTCAAAAAAATCCTCCATACTATTGGCGGCAATTTGAATTTCGATGGAAGGGTTAGCACCCATGTACTTTAGTAAACTTTCCCGAATGATTGGATCATCTTCTACTATAGCGAGGCGTATTATTTCCATATTCTAAAAATACAAAAAAGCGATTGTGAATACTCCACATTTTAATGTGGTTCGAAGGAGCGGAGCAAGATGATGAGATTATAAAGTATATGCCAGGAAAATAAGTTACAACTTGTATATTTAGTTATTAATAGTAATGCTAAAATATATGAGTACTTTTTACAAGAATAAAGTAGTTGTCGTGACTGGATCTGGATCTGGCATGGGCAAGGAGATAGCTATTCAATTAGCAAAGGCTGGCGCGAAATTAGCGCTGAATGATTGGAATCCAGAAACACTAGGAGAGACGGTAGCTCAGCTCGGACTAGAGAGTGATCATATTCTGACACAGGCTTTTGATGTGGGTAAGCGAGAAAAGGTATATGATTTTGCAGCGCAAGTGATTAAGCATTTTGGTCAGGTTGATGTTGTCATTAACAATGCTGGAATTGCGTTAGCACCTGCAACTATTGAGCGAACCAACTATGAGGATTTTGAGAAGGTAGTCAACATAAATATGTGGGGGATGATTTATGGGACTAAGGCTTTCCTTCCCTATCTAAAAGAACGACCTTCCGGGGCCATTGCTAATGTCTCCAGCGTCTTTGGTATTATGGGGTACCCCAGTCAAGGTCCGTATGTAACTACCAAATTCGCCATCCGAGGTTTCACGGAAACTTTACGTATTGAATTGAAGAATACGAATATAACTATCAGCAGTATACATCCAGGGGGAATCAAAACTAATATCGTTCGGAATATAGAGAAGGTTGATGATGAGCAGAAGGAAGAAATGGCCAAAGGATTTGAAGAGGTAGCCCCTACTACCGCGAGTCAGGCAGCGACTATTATCCTAGAGGGAATCGCTAAAGGTAAGGCTCGAATTCTTATAGGAAAAGATGCGAGAAGCATTGATCGACTTACTCGACTTTTTCCATCTTCTTATGAGAAACAAGTTCTAAAGCGGATTGATAATCCTGCCTTATTTGACGAGTAATTCCTTTTGCAAGACATAGGAGGCGATTGCTTCACCCCATAGTTTGTGCGCTAGCTTTCCTGGATGAACGCCATCGCAAAAAAGGTCAGATTTTGTAAAATCTTTGGGCAAACGATCAACCCAAGTGTCGAAATCTATTCTCTCATTCACATAATATATGGCCTCTTCTGGCTGAACCAATTTCTGATTTACGACATGATACTCTGCCATGAAATTTCCCATGAACCATTGGAGTAGCGGAGTGAGAACGGGAAATTGGTGAACCGGAGGGAGATGGGCTAGCAATATCGGACAGCTTCCATGTGTATTTCGGATATGACCAATCAGTTGTATCATATCCACTTTCCACTTCTCAGGAAAATGAATCTCAAAGGTATCATTCGCTCCTAATCCAATGATAATCAAATCAGGGCTTTTGATAGTTGATAAATCTACTAGTTCTTCTCTTACCTGTTCAGCATTATACCCACTTTTGGCTACAACTTCCCAACTCACATTTTGTGCTAATTTTTCCGAAAGCCGTTGAGCTAGTATTCCGGTAATCGTATTTTGATGGTCATCGATACCGATTCCAGCGAAGGCTGATTCACCGTAGGAAAGTATCTGGAAAGTATGAGTAGCCTGTGGATGTTTAGTAATACCTATAGGCTGTTTTGCCGGTGGCAAGTCCGGGACAGCGGCCTTGGATTTTTTACCTTGCCAATACAACAAGGGGAGAACTGGAATGGATAGGAGTAGACGTCCGTAAAAACTAAAATGTGGTATCATAAGAAGTGAGGTATACGAGATATATCATACATCATTCAAGAAAACAGCTCAACTACCTTGTGATACTCGATTCAAGCCCTCTTTCGCTAACTCATAATTAGGTGCTAGATTAAGTGCCTGTTGATAATCAGATTTGGCTTGCTGAATCCGACCCAAGTTCTCGGCAGCATAACCCCTAAAAAAATAAGCCTTGATATACAGAGGGTTGGTCCCGATAGCAATGTCAAACTGCTGGTAAGCTTTATTAATGGAGTCTAATTCCATATAGAGTAAGCCGGCATTGAAATAGGCTTCATCGTATTGGCTATCGACAATATTGATTCTTCTATACAGTGCAATAGCGCCAGGAAGATCATCTTGTTGAGAAAGAAAATCGGCCTTAGCATGAAGTGCGGTGATGCTATTTGGATTAATATCTAAGGCATTGTCGAAGAATTTCTCGGCGAGCTCCCCTCCTATTGCGGCATGCAATTGTCCCAGATTTATCCAACCATCTAGATGATCAGGCTCATATTCTACGGCTGATTGAAAACTGTTGATGGCACGAACGGTATCTCCCAATTCCTTGAAGTTCATTCCAAACATAAAATAGGCTTCAGAATTTTGTGGATCTAATGTAAGTATCTGGTCAACCGTTCGCATCGAGGCTTGATGCTGTTTCAAAATCATTTGGAACTCACTCAATTTCAATAAGGTGGGAATGCGTTCCGGGTGAAGCTTTGCTGCACGTTCCATCGTTTTTAACGCCAAGTTAGACTTTACATAATCTAGGTAAACATCAGCTAAAAGGTGATGATAGTTTGGATTGACGGAGTCAATCTTCATCGCAAAAGCCAAATCTTGGATGGCTTCATCGTATGCATCGTTTTCGTAAAATAGCCTGGCACGTTCTGCAAATAGTACGGGATTATTAGGATCTTCTTTAAGTTGAGCTGTGATGGCATCAATGCTTGGGATACCCGTTAGAAAATCTACTTGATTATTATCAGTGGGGAGATCAGTCTTCGATTCATTCTTGCAAGCCATAAATAGAAGTAAAAACAAGACTGTGCTGAAAACCGTTACTCTTTTAACAGACATAGGTTAGTTTTATCTTTGTTATCCGTTAAGGATTCTGTTGCCAAATCAAAGGAGTCAAGCTCCAAATCTTTAGTTCATACAACAAGATATTATCAATTCAGATTGTATGCGGAAACACAAAATTACGCTTTTCCTTTATTTTTTAGGGTTCTCCCTTTGTGCTCAGACTTGGACGCAAGGCATACAGATCGGTGGTGCAGATAAAGAAGCAATCACGGTGATGACAGGCAATGCTGAAGGAGAGGTTTATATCGGAGGAATTTATGACGGGAGCTTTGATTGGGATGGGATGGAGGTGATCTCGAATGGACAAGATGACCTATTTCTCGGCTGTTTAGATGGAAGTAGTTTGGAATGGAAATGGAAGATTACCAGTGGCAGTTCCTTGGATGATGCTTGGTCGGATATAAAGGTAGATCAGGAAGGCAATTTAATTTGTGCCGGTGTCTATTGGGTGGAGATGGAACTAGGAGGAATAAAGCTAGAGAATCAAGTTGGTGGAAAGTCAATCTTCTTGGCCAAGATTGATCCCAATGGACAAGTGCTTTGGGCTCGAAGTTTTGATGGGACCGCTTTGAAAGAGATGCGTGGGATTGATACGGATGAAGATGGTAATATTTTTCTTTCTGGATATTTTAGAGATCAGTTGCTTCTCGATGATATTATCTTGAATGCGAAAGGAGATACGGATGCCTTCGTGGCAAGGCTCAATTCGAATGGTATTCCACAATGGGCTAGATCTTTTGGGGGAAGGAGGGATACTAGAGGAATAGAGGTTGGTGTAATGGAGGAGGGAAAGTTGGCGTTTGTTGGGTATTACAATGATACCACCTATTTCGACGATCGATCTTTGCCAGCAAAGACGTTTGATCGAGATTTATTTGTAACACAACTGGATAGTTCTGGCCAAGTGCTATGGGCCAAGAGAGCAGGAGGAGTCTTTGATGAAGAACCCTTCGATCTCAATATTGATAGCGAAAATAACATTTGGATTACGGGCTATGTGGTGGGTGTACTTACGGTAGCAGATGGATTTTCTACCCAAAGTACCAATGCCACTAGTGATCTATTAATCCTTAAGTACGATGCTGAAGGAACCCCTTTAGTAGCAAAGACTTATGGTGGAACCGAACCTGTGCAAGCCACTAGTTTTCAGTGGAATAATGATCAAGTTCTCTTCAGCGGTACTTACCAAGGAGCTGTGAATTTACCCAGCTCACTCCCTTCTGTGAGTGATGGAAGTGCGGGATTTATTATGGCTACAGACCAATCTGGGCAAGCATCATGGGCGCTGAGTTTACATGGTCATGGGCAAATCTTCGGTAGTCAATTGCATCGATCTAGTAATACCGTCTGGCTCGGAGGAACCTTCAATGAAAGTCTGAGTATTGGGAATCAATCACTTAATACAGCTGGAGGATTTGATGCCTTTTTGGTCTCCCTCAGTCTATCCCCTACTGCTAATGTGAAGGCCAAGCCGGATCAATCACTAAAGCTTTTTCCTAATCCAGTTAGTGATACACTCTTCCTGGAATCAGAGCAGAAAATTTCTCATTTACGGCTTGAGGATACGGAAGGTAAGGTCGTTTTTAGTAGTAAAGAATGGGTGGCCCAGATTGATCTGAGCCACCTGCCGATTGGAGTGTATTTTTTGCGTTATGAGGTAAAAGGACAAATATTAAGTAAAGTAGTCTTGATTCAACGCTAGAGGATTACTTTCTCTCCCGATATTTTCGATTTTGATGGTAGGGCCAATTCCAGGAATAGATGCTTCTACCACTGCAAGCTCTCCTCATTTTTCGGTCTATTCGAGTTTTTAAGTTATTGAATTGAATGGGGAACTGTTGTTGTAAGTGTTGTGCTTTTCGATCTAACAGGTAGGCATTCTGACTGGGTAAGTCATTAATGAGATACTGGATATCTAGGTTTTTGGTATAGTTTGGATTCAGGTTTATTCTGGTGATCAATAGATTCCAGTTGATTAAACCAGCAGTAAGTAAGACTAGATACACGGCCCAGCTATTTCTATGCCAGAGAAAATAGTGACTTTTTCTATCTCTAATCTTGAGCAATAAAGTCACCAGGCCTATCAATACAATCAATAGAAAGATGAATACCCCAATTCTCTTATAGGTTAAACCGAAGTTATGCGTGTATTGGAAATTGCGAATGGCGACGGACAAAACCATAAACATATTTTGGCCCAGCCAGATGTACGCTAATTTCTTAAGTCCTTCATTATCAGGAAAGAAGTTGAGATTTTTGCGAAAAATTACTAAGAGTATTATGGCAGCTAGTAAGATTGCGAAAATGAGTAGATTGGTACCCTCATGGACATATAAACTCAACTCTGAAGCACTTAGGGCCCTTCTGCTAAACCATACATATACTAAGTCGGTCAGGTTTACAAGACAAATCAATGCATTTAGCAAAGTCAAGGTGATAATGCTTAGCTTAAATCTGCTTTTCAAAATAAGCGGACTAAAGAAGGAAAGGAATCTCTTCTTTCGATTTCTGATTAGGTCAGTATGTAGCTGATCTTGCCGTTTTGATAGGGAATTACTAAATGGATGTTTGAAGAACATAGCACCTACTAATAAGAAACCAATTAAGAATAAAGCAACTTGTTCAAAGGCAATACTTTGGTTATTTGGAGTGAAAATGAAATCGAAAACTGTATCTACCATTCCTGCAAACTTGTCATTGGCTAAGTAGTAGATCAATAAGAAAAGAGTGAACAAGCCCAAGGGGATCGACCAGCCCACCGCTTTTTTGATGGTGTAATGTGGACTATTTGTCCAATGTATAGCCCCGGTATATTCTCGCACCATTCTCAAGGGAACAAATATTAGACTAGCCAGGCTAGCGGTGAATGCTAAAGGGAGAAATCGAATACTGGCATGTTTAATGAACCCGATAAAAAGAAGAATCGATACCCAATACATGCTTTTAGCTAAAACCGTATCATTCCCGACCACGGCTAGGGCAGACAAGAAAGCGCCCACTGCAGTAATGGCCACTTCCTTTTGGTAAGGACCCGTTTGATAGGTCGTAGCAAATGCTAGGAGTAGAATAGGAACAACAAAGAAGAGAGCGTTTAATCCCATATCTTCCTGATAAAATATGAAAGTACACCAGGCTCCACCGGCCACTACCAGTATAAGTTTAATTATTGCTGATCGCATAAGACTTGATTTTTAGAAGAAAGGAAAACGATCGATAGAAAAGCTGAAAATAACATGGCCATGCCCCAGATGTTTTTGTAGGTCACTGGGTTAACTAGTAATGAATAGATGTCATCAATAATCATAAATGGCTGCGCCAGTAGATCCCAACTATTCCAGCGCAGAAACCGACCGGCCGCAATTCCAAAACTGCAAAGCAGAATAACAGAGAGAATGATTAGTAAACTCCATCTACTCCCCCACTTTTCTTCTAAAACAGCAGCGATCAATTGAAGTGAGCCAATAGCAAAAAGCAAGCCGCTCCAGGCAAAAGCAAAAAAAGTAAAGGTATCATACCATAAAGGCATAAAAGCTCTTGGACGGATATGTATCAAATCAGTGATTAGGTAGGGCGCATTGGGGAGGAAGGCTAACCAAACTAAGATGCTAGGCCAAAGTAACCACTTTGCCTGTGGTCGATCTCTGTAGTGATAAATACCTAGTGCCAGGACAAAGGGAACTAAAGCTAGAAATAGATTCCAGATCAAGAACAAAAAGGTGTCGCTCCTATACATAATGATATTGTCCAAACTAGCCAGCGGTTCCCAACTTGTTCCTACAAATAAATTTCTAAATATGATGAGGCATCCGTCGAAAAAAAGCAGAAGAGAGAGAAAACGTAGATGCTTGATAGAGATATGCATTTCTTGGGTGATTTTTCTAAAATATTGATTTATAATATGTTGAGGGTTCCTTTGCTATAAATGACTTCATCTCTCCCAAAGGTTCATCTAGAAGATATTCAAAGTACCAGCGGTGAACAGGACGAAGGTTTTTTCCTCTCTGGTAAGCTTCTCTAAAGCTGGTCCAGAACTCGGGAAATGCTAATAGGGCTATGGTAGCTGTACCAAAGGCATATGGACTTTTTTTTCCATTTCCCAGGAGACAGAATTGCATTTGAGCTTCAGCTATCACATGTGGCTCGTAGTCTAGCAATACATGGAATACATCATGATTTTCTAATTTAGGAATCAGCTTCAGATCATTTGCCAATAAAAATTCACCGAGACATCTGCCAAGACTGCCTTCAGGATATTGTAGCAATAACTCTCGCCTAGTTTGCCAAGCCGGCCGACCCCTTTTGAACCCCTTGAGATAAAGTGGATAGGACCATTTTACTAAATGTATCATAATCTTTTCTCGGAGCCTGAATAAGGGCCAGCCGGTGGACACGGGAGTGCGCGTTAAGTATTTCATTTAAAAGTACTTTGAAATTCAAAGTTAAAAGACAAAAAAATTTACGAACGCATATTTAGGAGTTGTTCTAGGGCATTCAGGTGTTCATTGAAAGATTGCCTTCCTAAGGCTGTGACGCGGTAGGAAGTATTGGGCTTTCGACCAACAAACTGTTTTCTGACTTCTATATATGCTTTAGATTCCAGGGCCTTTAGATGGGAAGCCAAGTTCCCATCCGTTACCTCTAGTGTTTGCTTTAATGTCTTAAAATCTACCCAATCATTAACCAACAAGATCGACATGATGCCAAGTCGAATTCGGTGGTCGAAGGTCTTATTGAGATTGGTGATAATATTCTTCATCAAGTAATTATTGCCTGGCTAATTTTGTGGTAACACGATCAGGTTTCTCATATTTCCAATACATCATCATTCCGTAGAGGATATGCAGAATACCGAAACCAATGGCCCAAAACTCTAGACCATATCCCAAATTGAAGACTGCAATTACCCCTAAGCTAATTTCTAGAATGCCAAGATAGTAAATATCATGTAAGGTAAATTTACTGGCATTAACTAGTGCTAACCCATAAAAAATTAAGGTAGCTGGAGCTATCAAGCCTGCTAAGCCGTGTTGGAAAAGGGCGACGCAAAATAAGCCCCCAGCTATTAGGGGGATAGCCAAATTAATTAGGAGTCTTTTGCTGAGAGCATCCCATATCGGTTGGCCCTTTCGTTTGGCTTTGCGGGTCGTGAAGTAGATTCCAGAACAGATAGCACCCAAGAGAACGAGCGAACCCGTTGCTAAAAAGAAGCTTACATAATCTATGCCCCATTTATCTGCCGATGCTGCAATCTCATAGTAAGTCTTCTTGTTTTCGAATGGAGTTACTCCCAGATAAACATAGACTGCCGTAGCTCCAGCTAGCGCAAATAAACCAGCTGCCACTCCGGAAAGACCGCTCAAAGAAATGAAACGAGAAGAACGTTCCATGAGGGAACGAATCTCACTGAGCGTTTTCAAATGGTTCTCTTGTGTCTTAGTCATGAGCGAAGATTGTAAAAGTACTTTGAAATACAAAGTAAGTTTATTTTGATAAGAGATGCAAGTTTTTCAATGGCTCAAAGAAAAAAGCGATTCCGTATTTGACACGGAATCGCTTTTCTCTCAGCTAATGTTGATGCATTAGCCATGCAAATTCTTGCTTATTCTATCTCCTGCGCTCTCCTGCATTTTCAACTTTCTCTTCAGCCATTTTCAATGACTTTCTCGGGAGCATCTCATCTCTTTGAGCCGTATGGAATACAAAGGAAGCAACGATAGTAGCTGCCTGAGCTAAATCTTCTTCGATTAGGTGATCGAAGTTATCCATGTTAGAGTGGTGGGTACGATTAAAATAGGCAACCCCATCTTGGATGAATTGGAAGCCTGGAATACCAACGGCATCAAAAGCTAAGTGATCCGTACCACCCGTATTGGACATAGTAAGGGTTGTAGCTTCAAGATCTTTGAATGGATCTAACCATCTTCGGAAGATGGGGGCTACCCCTGAATTACCTTGCATATATACTCCACGGATTTTACCCGTTCCATTATCAAGATTATAGTAAGCGGATATTTTTGATTGATCTGGCTTCAGGCTCTGAGGAGTGTAGCTGTTGGGCGGGAATTCAGCAAAGTGGTCTTTGACATAAGCTCGAGAACCAAGAAGTCCTTGCTCCTCCCCTGTCCATAACGCCAAACGAAGGGTTCTTCGAGGTTTAATGCCACTTTCTTTGATGGTCTGCAGGAGGATTCGTGCAGCTTCCATCATTACAGTAGAACCAGCTCCATTATCGGTAGCTCCAGTACCAGCATGCCAAGAATCAAAGTGCGCCCCAAACATTACTACCTCATCCTTTAGATCTGTTCCTGGAATTTCAGCAATGATGTTGTGTTCCATTTCATCAGGGTTGGTATATTGAGCTTTAAGTTCCATACTCAATTCTACTTTAATCCCTTTCTGATGTAGTCTAAGTAGTCTATTGTAATGCTCCACGGACAATGTCGCCTGAGGAACTACTTTCGCATCTTTATCCTGTGCACGGCCCTCAGCTGCCCAAGCACGAGAAACGAAGACGGTTCCTAAGTCACCTTTGTAACTTCTATCTAAAACTGCTAAAGGTTTTTCTTCATATAAGAATTTACGCAAGGCTTGATTGAAGGAGAACCCGCCTAGGTTTCGGAAATTCCTTCGAGGTCTTGGCGTAGGCTCTGGTGCATTCGCTAACTTTAAGAGGCTTTCAGAATCATGTCTTTTTGCTAGTGGGTCAAACCATTCTTTGGTATTACGAATAGTATCCAGTAGCACAAACTTGCCTTTAAGTTTGCCTTTGTAGGCATCAAGGTCTTCAATTCTATCCGCCTGTAGATAGATCACCTCACCTGTAACTTCGCCTTTGGTAGATGGAGACCAGGCTTTAGGATAGGCGATGATTGGCCAATAACTCGGGGTTTTGGCATGCATCTCGAAATGTTGCATTTCCCAGCCACGGCCAAAAGGGCCCCACTGCTCCAAATGAACATTTTCCATACCCCATTCTTTGAGGGTCTTTTGTGCCCAGTCGGTAGCTTTGTCTAACATGGGAGATCCAGTCAATCTTGGACCATAGACATCTGTCATCCAGCCTGCGATTTCCATCGCTTGGCTTTCATCCAAACCGTGTTTACGGATGATTTCATTAATTTCTTCATTGACGGGCTCTTGTGCCATTAGGCCTGTACTCAGGACTAGGCAAATGAAAAGAAAGTAAGTTGTTCTGATATTCATACTATTAATAATTTGGCTAAACTAAATTTCAGAGAGAGGTTTTGAGGGGAGTAAGAACGCGGCGTTTTAGACTAGAAATCATACTTTTGGAAGCAGCCGAGCGTTCCTCTTGTTTTCTAAAACAAAAATAACCCAGACTTTAAAATTACTAAAGTCTGGGTTATTTTATGGAGCTAGCTTCCCCCCAATAGAAAAAAAGCAGCTTTTGACATTACAATTCAAACCCATCGGTCAAGGGAATGGATTGATATCATTTACTATATCTGTAAACAGAAAACTTAGAATCCAACTTCTATGACCACTCTCTTTTTCTCTTCTACATTAACCTTAGCATTGTGATCACCGTAATTGCAACTAACTTTCAAGTTGTATATATGAGCTGGAATATCTTTAAAAACGGTAAAGCCTCCTGCTGTTGTAAGTGCCTCGTAAGTCACTTCGCCTTCTGCAGTCATTGCTTGGATCGTAACCACAGCGTTGGCAATTGGAGCTTTAGTATTGCAGGCACCATTGCAGTCATTATGTTCCTCTTCATTGACAGAAACATTGACTAACAATTGAGTAACTTGTTCAACAGCTCCTATTTCATCAATTGGCTGTATGCTCTCCTGATTCTTAGAGCAAGCCATTACAAAAAGGGATAGAAAGAGAAAGTAGAGTAATTTTTTCATAACGAAGAGTTTTAGGTGTCGGGAAAATCAGGAAATGGTACTGTGATTTTACCTTATCTCCTTTAAATATAAGGAATTAGCAGCGCAAGTTAGAGGGGAAGAATGAGGCTTTTTTGAAATGTCGCCAGGTTTACACTTCTAAAGCTAAAGAAGGTCTGGTTGAATTATAGTTTGTGCCAAAATGAGAAAATATCTTAATCCAAATTGCTTTTTCTTCCATATGTTCTTAAATTTAGAGGCGTCAGATTAAATGTAGGTTATGAATTGCTCATTGTATCCTCCTTCATTATGAGTAGTTGAGCTTACGCACTTCCTCATATCATTCTTCTAGTTAAGTCTCCAAAAAATAAGGTTATTGCCATGCTTGGCGCTGTAATTATATGTTCTTTTCAAAGAAATTAAATCTATGAATAAGAAATATCATTTGCTGTGTAAGGTCATTATCCAGCACAGCTATTTTTTGGAAGGTCATGCCCATGTAAGCCTGGAGCCAACTATAGAGTCTTCCAGGTTGATGCAACAATATGATTTGCGGATTAGAAGAGTTACGGGAGGAATAGAGCTCTACTATGGAGAGGCTGTAGGGAAGTCTTTTTTACAACTAATGGACAAAGTGTTTGTCTTGAATTTCATATTGAGGACATCTGATCCATATTGGAGCAATTATACGAACCTCCCTCTTTTGGGAAACAGTAACAGAATGCTCTTCTTTTCTAATACCAAAACGGCAATCTCTTCCAAAGGCAATACTTTATTGCATCAAAATGAATGGGTGTCATCAGTCGATTACAAGCCGTTTCTATCCAATATTTACGTAAGAGCACTGTCCTCTACTTCGAATGAACCTGAGTTTAAGTTAATGGACTCTCAGCGAAGTATCTACTCCGAGAAACAGGTGTCAGGTTGGAGGGTTTCACCTAAAGAAGAGGACCGACCAGCACTACTAGAATTGAAACTAGATACTTTTGCAATAGGAGAATATTCCTTTGAAATAGATGGTGTAGTTCAAAAATTTGTACATATGCCGCAATCAGAGGCACTGAGAAGCCTTGGTATCGTTGAACTTGCGGTGGGGGAAGTACAAGTAGACGGAGAAAACCTTCATCTACTGCAAAAGGACGAGCAAGTGGTTCCTGCTACTTATGAAATCCTATTTGAGGCTCGAGAAACGGTTTGGCGCTATTATCTAGTTAACCATAAGGAGATAGATACGGAAACCATTATGATAAAAGAGGGAGTGACGGGCCAAGCTAATGGAAAAGAAGTAGGAGTAATCCGTCCAATACAATTAGAGGGGAAAGAATTGAGTAATGGAGAAAAAGCAACTCTAGTCGAATTGCAGAAGGCTAGAGCCTTAAGTGAAAGCCCTACAGGTTTTCTACACCTGACGGCAAGTGTTTTGAATTCAAATACTGGCGAAGAAGAGGTATTGAGCCTTAACCTACCGCTGGCTAACGGGACACAGATTATTCCCAAAATTCAGGAAAGCCAAGTAAATAATACTGTAGAAGAGGACGATCATTTGTTACAAAGAGAACAAGGAAAAGATCTAGAAATTGTTGAGGACTTAAATGCCGTTTTTCCAAAACAGCTCAAAATAGTCCAGCGTGTATACTCCGACATATACGTGTATTTATAAACTTTAAAACCTAATCCGCATGGCGAAGGTTTATGCAACCCCGGGCGTGTATATCGAAGAAAAAAGTGCCTTTCCCAACTCAGCTGTACCCGTAGCTACTGCAGTACCGGCCTTTATCGGTTATACAGAAAAGGCCATCAGAGATAAAAAAAGCACTAAGAATATACCGATCAGAATCTCCTCCTTTGGTGAGTATCTATTGTACTTCGGAGGTGGACCTAAAATAACTTATCAAATAACGGATATTAAGAAAAAGGATCCCAGCCAAGTTTATCAATTAGATGTAAACAAAAGTACTCAGTACTTCTTATTTAATTGTATGAAATCTTTCTTTGCCAACGGCGGGTCAGATTGCTACATTGTTTCTGTTGGGAGTTACAAGGATTCGATTAAGATAGAGGATTTCTTTGGAGAGGTTCCTGATGGTGATGAGATGAAACTATTGGGGATTACTTCATTAAAGAAGTACCCAGAACCTACCATGTTGGTTATTCCAGATGCGGTTCTATTAAGTAGAGAAGATTGCGGAACCCTTCAACAGCAAATGTTACGTCATTGTGGGCAAGATATGCGTAGCCGGATAGCCATATTAGATATACATGATGGTTATCAAAAGCGGACAAATGCCCATGATTCCTCCGATGTAATCTTTGATTTTAGAGAAAAAATCGGCTCTAATTTCCTGGATTTTGGTGCAGCCTACTACCCATGGCTTCATACCACCATTACAAGTGCAGAGGAGCTTGATTTTACCAACATAGATGAGCAGGCGGAATCTGAATTTATTGCCATCTTAAAACAAGATATAGATGCATCAGTTTCTGCAGGACTGTTAACTAGTGAGCGAGCAAGCGAGATTAAGAATGAGATAGGATCGATGGAGATAGCTAGGAAACAGCAGGCGGAGTCAGCCTATTTTGAAGCGATAATGCTACTGCTGAAAGATTTGCAAGGAATAGACGATCGAAGTGTTGAGGATTTAAAAACCAAAATAAAGGAAGAAGGTGCAGATATAAAAGCTCTACTACAGCATGCAAACTTGACGGATTTCATAAGCAAGACAAATGAACTTCCTGTGCCCAGCATAACTAAAGCGAGTGGTGATGCAGTACCGACATTTACTACAGTGCATTTTCAACTTCGAATAGATACAGCTGTAAATACAGCCGAAGATCTTGATACAATTCTTAAGGTCAAGAAAGAAGGAGAGGAGATTCAGCATAAAAGAATCAAAATAAAAACCTTGCACCAGTCTCTTTTGGCTATAGCCCCATTGTATAAATCCATCATGGACAGTGTTAGGCAGAAGATTAATTTGCTACCACCTAGTGGGATTATGGCAGGTATCTACTCAATGGTGGATAATAATGTTGGCGTTTTTCAATCCCCCGCTAACGTTAGTGTAGGATCAGTAGTGGAACCTGCTGTGAACTTGAGTAATGAAGAGCAAGAGGATTTAAATGTTCCCCTAAATGGAAAAGCAGTCAATGCTATTCGGACATTTCCAGGAAAAGGTGTGCTAGTGTGGGGCGCGAGAACGCTAGATGGGAATAGCCAGGACTGGCGCTACATCAGTGTGAGACGGACAGTTATTTTTATCGAACAATCGATCAAATATGCGGCCGAACCTTATGCCTTCGAACCTAATACTGATGCTACCTGGACAAATCTGAAGGCATTGATCACTAACTTCTTGACCAATGTTTGGCAACAAGGTGCATTGGCGGGTGCTACTGCCGAGGATGCTTTTAGTGTGGATATTGGACTAGGGGTTACCATGACACCAGTAGATATTTTGGATGGAATAATGAAAGTGATCATTAAAGTGGCTGTTACTCGCCCGGCGGAATTTATCGTCATTACTTTTCAACAGAACATGCAACAGCCCTAATCATTTTTACATACACAAATTTTAACTGTAAGCGCAAATGCAGTTTCCAAAAATTAAATAAAAGATGGCAGGTGAAAAGCAGGAGGCCCCTTGGCCCGTACCTAAATTCCATTTCAAAGTAACCATTGGAGACAAGGGCGAAATCGCATTTCAGGAGGTATCTGGATTAGATACAGAGCCCGATATTGTTGAATATCGGGCAGGAAATGGTGTCGACTTTCCCACTATAAAAATGCCTGGGATAAAAAAGGCTAGTGATGTTACATTAAAGAAAGGTATGTTCAAAGTTGATACTGCTTTGTTTCATTACTTCATGGAAGTAAAGATGAACACCATCAAACGAGAAACGGTGACCATTCAACTATTGGATGAAGAACACAAACCCATGTTTACTTGGACTTTAAAGAATGCCTTCCCCATGAAGGTAACCAGTACAGATATGAATGCCCAAAATAGTGAGGTTGCTATTGAGGAAATGACACTGGCACATGAAGGATTAACTTTCGAAAACGCCTAATCATATCATTATTCCCACGCTCAAAAAATAAATTTAAAGCATGGCTATCTCACCTATGTCCGGAGCAATTGACCTTGTCACAGTAAATGTGAAACTTAGAGGGAAAGCGATAGATGATACTGTCTCTATCCTCTCCATTACAATATCTAAATCCATTAATCAGGTAGCGACTGCTGAACTTCAGTTGTTTATTCCCCATGATAGTGATGTGGTAACGCCTTTTTCTTTGGCAAGAGATGAGGATTATGCGCCAGGGGAAGCAATAGAAATCTTGTTGGGTTATGACACAAAGGAGGAAAGTGTCTTCGAAGGAATAATTGTTGCCCAACAATTTCGTGGTGATGCAACAGGTAATACACTGAGTTTGAGATGTAACCATAAGGCGATCCAGCTTACTAAAGAGCTGAGCACAGTCACTTGGAGTGACAAAAAAGATACGGATGCAATTTTGGAGGTCATTTCTAAGTCAGGCTTATCGGGAGATGTAGAATTAGTAGGTGAAAAAGAGGATTTAATCGTACAATTTCAAAGTACAGCTTGGGATTTTATTCAACAGAAAGCCAGTGACCATGGCTTGATAACGTACACAGAAGAAGATAAGATCTTTGTGAAGAAACCGCTGCAGAGTGGAGTAGCTGACTTAGTGCTTACTTATGGAAAGGATGTAATCTCTTATGAATTAATGCAGGGGGAGTCAACCACGAAAAAGGGCTCACTGACTTTTGTGGGAAATGCCACGCCTAAATTGAATACTAAAATTCAGTTAGCCGGCTTTGGAAAATCATACAGTGGTGATGTGCTCATTACAACTGTGCAGCATGAGGTGAGAGAAGGTAATTGGCAGACAAGCGTAGGATTTGGCTTGGACAATGATATTGGTACTAGTGACTCAGATGCTGATTCAGCGAATTTGGGCTTGCCGGAGGTTAACGGTTTACAGCCTGGGGTAGTAGAGAAGGTTGAGGATGATCCAGATAAAGAACTTCGAGTCCTGGTGCATGTTCCGGGCATTGGTGGCAAACTTTGGGCGCGATGGTCTACTATCTATGCTACTAAGAATAAAGGTATCTTTTTTGTGCCGGAGGTTGGAGATGAGGTAGCTATTGGATTCGTAAATGGTGACCCAAGAGATGCCATCGTACTAGGGATGCTGTACAGTAGTAAAAATCCACCACCCTATACAGCAGATGCTGATAACACAATCAAAGCGATCGTCACGAAAAATGATCTCAAGATAGCGTTTAACGATAAGGATAAAATTCTGACACTTGAGACACCAGCGGGTAACAAATTCATTCTTTCTGATAAAGATAAATCCATCTCAACCCAGGACCAGCATGGAAATAAGATGGTAATGGATAGTGCTGGAATAAGCCTTAACAGTGCCAAGGATATAACCATCAAGGCTGCGGGTAAGATTGATTTTAGTGCTAACCAAGCGATCACCGCTAAGTCATCTGGAGGGGACGTTGCCGTCCAGGGGGTAAATGTGAATCTAAAAGCGCAGGTAGCCTTATCTGCTCAAGGATCAGCCTCCGCTGAACTGAAAGCTAGTGGACAAACCACTGTCAAAGGTGCCATGGTAATGATTAATTAATCTAATGAACAAACTATAAATATGCCACCAGCTGCAAGAATAACGGACATGCATACTTGTCCGATGCAAACACCAGGTGTAACGCCCATACCGCATGTGGGCGGGCCAATAGTCGGTCCTGGCGTTCCTACTGTTTTGATTGCAAGCCTGCCTGCTGCGGTAGTGGGAGACATGTGTACTTGTGTTGGGCCTCCCGATTCGATTGTAAAGGGATCGGCTACGGTGATGATTGGCGGTAAACCAGCTGCTCGCATGGGAGATACTACTGCTCATGGAGGAAGTATTGTGCTTGGAGCGCCTACAGTAATGATCGGAGGGTGATCACAAACGCAAGTTATTTAGCTTAGGTTGAACTTTGAATACGGAGTTTTGACGGTAGCTTATATCACAAAAAAGAGGCTTAACATGGAATCCTTAGAAGACCATCTGTTCATTTCTAATGCAGGCTTAGTTATTTTAGCTGCTTTTCTACCTAGGTACTTCGACACCCTGGGTATGTTGGAAGACAAGCAATTTAAGAATGATGAGATGGCAGCCAGAGGAGTACTACTCCTACAATATCTAGCCACAGGCCAATCGGAAATTCCGGAATATCATCTAGTGTTTAATAAAATACTCTGTGGGTTAAATATTGACTTCTCGGTGCCTCAAAGCATTGAGCTGAGTGACGAAGAGGAAAAAATGTCTTCTTTACTTCACACCTCAGTACTTCAAAATTGGGAAATGATGAAGAACTCTTCCATCGAGAACTTCCGCGGGGCTTTTCTTTTGAGAGAAGGAAGTTTAGGTGAAGAAGAAACGACTTGGGTGTTACAAGTAGAGCATAAGCCCTATGACATAGTACTCAGTAGTCTCCCCTGGACTATATCAATGGTGAATTTACCATGGATGAAAAAAAGAGTGAAGGTGGAATGGCGAACCCAGCCCTAGTACTAAGGAAATATTCTGCCTTTAAGACCTCCACTTTGGATCAATAGCTTTCCACATTATAATGCGGTTCTGAACGAGCGTTTTTCTTGATAGCTTTGTAGCGAAGGCAATCTCACTCATTTCATATCTTTGTACTATGCCAAAATCAGTATTCTTAAGAGCAGAGTGGCGCAAGCTTGTCATGGCTAATTATGAGGTAGATCCTGATATCCTAAGCGCTTACATACCGAATGGTACGGAGTTAGATGTTTGGGAGAATCGATGTTATGTGAGTCTAGTAGGCTTCATGTTCTTAAACACCAAGGTTTTGGGTATCCCAATACCCTTTCATCGTAATTTTGAGGAGTTTAATCTCCGTTTTTATGTGAGATACAAAGAGGCGGGTGAGTGGAAACGAGGTGTAGTGTTTATTAAAGAGTTGGTTCCAAAAGCGGCAATTACTTTTGTGGCGAATACCTTATACCAAGAACATTATCAGACCTTGCCCATGCGCCACGATTGGGGGAGTGCGGGAGAAACACAACAAGTTCGCTATGAATGGAAGTTGAATGGGAAATGGGATGGAATTTGGGTAGAGGCGGAGCAGGAGGGAAAACCTTTGGTGGAAGGTAGCGAAGCTCAGTTCATTACGGAACACTATTGGGGGTATACCAAGATTAGTAATAATACGACCTATGAATATCAAGTCGAGCATCCTTCCTGGGAGATCTATCCTGTCTTGAATTATGAAATAAATATAGATGTGGCGGCTTTGTACGGAGCAGATTTTGTAGAACCGCTATCAAAAGAGCCCTTGTCCGTATTTCTGGCTGAAGGTTCAGAAATTATTGTCAGAGGAAAGCGGAAACTCTAAAAGGCTTCGCGGATATTGAAATAGAAACCGGGCGTTTGTGTACCAAAACCAAAATCAAGTCGGAAGTTGATTTGCTCTTCCGGAAGAATCATTATTCGAATACCGAACCCTAATGAGTACTTCCATTGGCCACTAAAGAGATCAGCATAAGAGGTACCGACATTACCCATTCCGAAGAAACCGATTAAGCCCCATCTTTGCCAAAATCTGAGTTTTTCCTCTCCTGCTAACCAGGTTTTTCTTCCTAGTGGTAATCGATATTCACCTTGCACCGCTCCCAGGACCTTGTCTCTAAATCTCCCAAGGTAATGACCCCGCATGATGGTTCTCCCACCAAGAAGTGCTAGTTGCTCAAATGGTGGATTTCCCCAATTATGCTCTGTTAAGGCTTGAAAGGCTAGGATGTGTCCGCCGTTAACTTTGAAATAGTGTCGACCATCTACCAAAAGCTTGGTATAATCAAAATCGCCACCAAAATCCTGGCGATTGTATATGATGCTGGCTTCCAGAAAAGGACCAGTTGATGCATTGAGGTAATTATCTCTTCTATCATATCTAAAACCTACTCCTAATCCGGCAGATTTCCCGCCATTATTCCCCAAAGCTGGCCCATCGTCAGCCAGTAAACCTTCTGGATCTTTTTCCGTGATCAAGCTTTTACTCCAATTCAAAATACCACCTGCATATAAGTAGTTTTTTAATAAGCAGTAGTAGGTGATGTTGACATTGCCGGTTTCTGTAGTGAATAATTCCTCTACTTCGTTCAGGGTATTAGAGCCAATTCCCCAGTAAGAAAGTGGGAAGCGAAACCATTCAAATTCTCCAGTGAAAATATGTTTGTTGTCGTCTAAGAAGATATCATAGGAGAGCGATAGACTTATTTGTTGATTTATGGTAAAGGTAATCGGGGTACGGAGGGAAGAGAGTTGAGTATCTAGATTCTTATTATTGGCCCGGAATAGATAGATACCAACTAGACCAAACCTGAGGGAAGTTTCAGGAGAGTAGCTAATGATAGGAATCCCATATTTCTTACTTTTCCGAATGGAGTCGAGGGCTGTTTCTTGTGCTTGGGCAAAGCTTGATATAGTGAGTAGGCTTACAATTATGTAAAATGGGATTTTCATTACACTTGGATTGTGATCTGCTCCTAACTCACTCCGTTGTAGAATTTATCAAGCACGAATTTGATCGCAGAATTATGTTGGTTTTGTTTAGTGCTCGATTCAAAGTGGCAGGATTAGCTGACTTCGTATGAATAACAAATCTAATAAAATTTTAAGGCCTGATTAGGAAGAGCATTATCCTAAGTCTTGCACTGACTACTTCAAGACTTTTTAAGATGTCACTGCTCGATCAATAGCAGTTAGAATGACGTTACAAGCCCATCTAATCTGTTCTTCACTGATAATTAGAGGAGGGGCAATTCTCAACGATCGATTGTTAAAGAGAAACCAATCTGTAATTAAACCATCGTCCAAACAGTGCTGTATGATCTTTTGAAGAAAGTCAAAGTCTCGAAATTCTACGGCTAACCACAGCCCTGCACTTCGAACGGTGATTATTTCTGAATGTTTCAATAGCGATCTGAATAAAGCTTCTTTCTGTTTTACCTCAGCTATATATGGTCCGTCGAGAATAGTCTGTAGGGTAGCCAAGCCAGCAGCACAACTAACTGGATGCCCTCCAAAGGTAGTGATATGCCCGAGAATGGGATTATGTGATAGTACCTTCATGATCTCTTGTGAAGAGACAAAAGCACCAATGGGCATTCCCCCTCCCATTCCTTTAGCTAAAAGCAAAATATCTGGAACGGCATTTTGTTGCTCGAATGCCCAAAGGCTTCCCGTACGTCCATATCCCGCTTGAATTTCATCAAAAACCAAAAGGGCGCCTACCTCAGTACATCTTTTCCTAAGCTGATGCAAATAATCAGGTAATGGTGGATAGACTCCAGCTTCCCCTTGTACCGTTTCGACAATGACACAAGCTGTCTTCTCTGTTATATTCATCAGACAAGTCTCACAATTGAAGGAAATATGCTTGATATCCGGAAGGAGTGGATAAAAGGCCTGGGTGAAGGTAGTGGGACTCATCAAACTGGCTGCTCCTTGACTGCTCCCGTGGTAGGCGTTTTTGGCCGCAATAATTTCTGTCCTTCCAGTATATCGCTTGGCTAATTTCATTGCCCCCTCGGTTGCTTCCGTACCGGAGTTAACAAAATATACACTATCCAGAGTATCTGGCAGGTTTTGCACCATAAGGTCAGCCAACTGTACTTGCGGACTGAGAACATATTCACCATAAACCATCGTGTGTAGATACCGATCGGTTTGTATCTTGATAGCTTCAGTCACCTTCGGATGACAATGACCAAGGCTACTTACGCCTATTCCAGCGATCAAATCAAGGTAGGATTTCCCATTTTTATCATAAAGATAGACTCCTTTTCCTCTCTCGATCTCTAGCAAGAGAGGACCAGGGCTTGTGGGAGCTAAGCGTTGTAGGAAAAGTTGACGCTGGGTAAGCATAGCGGGCTATTTTTGCCCCGAAGGTAAGGAAAATAAGTGCTATTCCTTGAAGAAGGAGGCACTGCTGTAGGGAGCATAAAAGGTCGAATCTTTTCCAATTATCAGTTTATCGAGGTGCATTTTGTGATATCCTTTCGGGATACTATCCAGGCTAATGTAGGTTTTGAAACCGACTTCATTTGTTTTAGGATGCCGATGATAGAACCATTGATTTTCTGTGATCGGCATACTATCGATCTTTATAGCGATATATTGGGAGATTGAAGCTGAAAATTTTTGATCGTTGGCAAATACCTCTTCACGAGTCCTAAATCCTCCTCTTTGAAATTCGTATTCTTTCATGATTTCCTTCAATGTAAAATCCATTGACTTATTGTAAACAATAAAGGCCCAGGCCGTTTGATCGGCAATAATATCATTGCTTAAACACCAACTTCCGATTTTTTGGTCCCGCTTTAATAGGTTATTGTAGCGAGTATTTTGAACGACATTAAAGGTTGGAATATCTAAGAACTCTCTACTCTCATAAAGATTTAACGTAAAGTCCTCAAAGTCTCCGATGTGCTTATCTACATCATCTGCTGCCAAGAAGAATGCGACAACAAAGAAGAAAATAAATAACGGATAGATTATCCATCGCTTGCCATTGGAGATCAGTACTAACCATTCTCTTTTGAAAAGAAAGGATAAACTCACCCAATTGTAAAAACGATGTATAGGATAATACCACTTACTAACCTTTTCTGACTTTTTGAATAGCCTAAAAAATAGAAAATCCAGTAGACCCAAAGAAAATAGTAGAAATAGAGCCATTATTATGACTCCGAACTGCTGAGAATCATACAACTGATAGGAAATGTATCTTAGCAAGGAGAAAAATACAGACAGGAGCAAGAAAATCCCAAATGCCATTACGGTCAACATCACAGTCATGGAATAGGCAAGACTGCTCAAATGCTCTAGTTGCATTATCCGTTTAACGGAATCTGGTTTTCTCTCCATCTTCCTTTTGAAGTATTCCGAATACTTCAGTTGCGTATAATTGATATCATTAGGGTATACAAAATTGATTCCTAGATAAGCAAGCCAGAGCGCTCTCAAAGAGAGGTTAATCACGAACCCCATTAGCAATACTTTAGAAAAATATAAGGCTCCAATAACTAGAATTACGCTTTCCGCTCCTACATCTGTAGCTTGTTCATAATCAGCAAACCAGTCACCTAAGTACTGAGGAATATTTGTCAAGAAAAATATAAGGCCACTAGCAATCAGAATTTCGATTTGCCAGCTTTGGTGCTGTTGTTCTTGCACCCAATTTGGGAGAGGAGTGAGTGGCTTATTATCCATTCGGTACAATATTCTGAAAAAGGTAAGCAATGGGACATTTTATTCCAAATTTGACGCAAGCTAAATGTTATAAAAACATTAAACTGCAAATTTCCCATAGGATAGAACATCTTTTTTAACAAATTTATCGTTAAAATACATATAGGAAGCTTGTCTATTTGCAAGCTCTTCTATAAGGACAGAAAAACAGCGTTTACTTCAGCCCAGGCTGAGCAGGTTCAAATTGCCATGCGTTACTTCATATCCATACTCGCCCTTATGGTTTTGGTACCCTCCTGTCAGTATGAAACAGTACAGATGGATGAATTCGAGGTGCATGGCATCGATGTTTCTCATTATCAAGCACAAATTAATTGGGATACTATAGCTGATCAACATGTCGCTTTCGGTTTTGTGAAAGCGACAGAAGGAGCTACACACGTCGATACACTTTTCTGTCGAAATTGGAGCGAAATGGAAAGGGTCGGGATTAAGCGTGGTGCTTATCATTTCTTTCGACCGCAGACCTCTCCAGTTTCACAAGCGCAAAATTTCATCCAACAGGTACAAATGAAAGATGGTGATCTTCCGCCTGTCTTAGATGTTGAGGTCAAAGGAGATGTTTCTAAAAGACGATTGGTTGATGCGGTACGTACATGGATGATTATAGTAGAGAGTCGATACGATATCAAGCCCATATTATATACCAATGTCAAGTTCTACAATCGTTATCTAGCTGGACATTTTGATGATTATCCGGTATGGATTGCCAGGTATAATACCCGAGAACCTCGCCTAGCTGGTGGTAGGCAATGGGATTTCTGGCAGTACGGAAACAAGGGACTGATCAATGGCATCGATGGGTATGTCGACTTCAATGTGTTCCAAGGCAATCTACTTGAACTGGAAGATTTCTGCAAACCTCCAGCTCAAGTATACTCCTATGCTGATTAAGTCAACTATACTAGGTTGAGCCCTTGGAATGACTTATTTAAGACCTGCTTAGAATTTCCTTCCAGCCATTTATCTAAAATCGTCGCATAAATATCACGGAAATCTACTTTGTAGATTAAATCTCCTTTGTCCAATGTACTTAAGTTTGGCCCTTCGTTAAAGAAACCAGGACGCTTCAGTTTTCCTCCAATTAGGAAAAGGTTGTTGGCCGTACCGTGGTCCGTTCCGCGACTAGCATTTTGCTTTACTCTTCTTCCAAATTCAGAGAAGGTCATAATCAAAGTATCATCTAGCAGCTTGTTTTGCTTGAGATCTTTTACAAAGGCACTCATCCCTTCAGCGTATTGTTTCAAGAGCCGTTCTTGCTGATTTTTTTGATTTACATGTGTATCAAAACCAGATAAACTCACATAATAAATCCTTGTATCGGTATCGGCACTGATTAACTCCGCTACCTGCTTTAATCGCTTTCCGAATGCGGAAGCGGGATAGGTCATTTTGGAGCTATGCGTTTTGGCTTTTTCAGAGAGATAGTCAGCCGAACTGTAAGTGTCCGCCATGATTTTATATAGGTATGCTACATTCTCTTCATGTTCATGATGATCCTGTCCGGCCAAGTGTTTGAGTAAGGGATTGTTGGTCTGTCTCTTCAGTTGTTGCGGATTGCTCATGGCAAACCCCTTCTTCTGTTGTCCTTTTAGTGCTAGACTAAGTTCATCATCAACTTCTAAGGCATGATGAGCTGCTTCACATCCTTGGCAACTACTGTCAAGGTAACGGCCAAGCCATCCCGTACTCAAATATTCATTGCTTTCACTGGCCGTCTGCCAGATATCCATGGATCGGAAATGCGAACGATCAGGATTTGGGTATCCAACATTGTTGACAATGCTTAATAGACCATTATCATAGAGGGACTGAAGAGGACTTAGAACTGGGTTTAAACCCAACTGGTCCGAAACTTGTAAAACTTCATTTTTTTGTACAGCAAGAGTCGGTCGTTGTTGGTAGTAGATGTCATTTCTATAAGGAATGACCGTATTGAGTCCGTCATTTCCACCAGACAACTGTACAATGACCAAGATTTTACCAGATCTACTATTCAATAAGTTTGCTGGTTGGTAGGCTTTAAGGAATGCGGGGACTAGTATGGAGGTCGAGGCCATGGCAGATTTCTGCAAAAAGCTTCTTCTTTTCATTTTTCTTTTGTTTTAAGGATTCAAAAGGACATCAGTTAGCACATCTGGTATTCAGGCATTGACATAAGACCTAGCAAGACGAGCCTGGTCGTATCTTCTTCGCTCTTACCTCTAGTGATGCGCTTAAATAGGGGCATTGGTATTTTACCACTATTGGGAAGGAGGTAGGTTGAGAGGTAATCCACTTGCTCTTCGATATCTTTTCCTATGACTTGTGTGAAAATGGGATTGAGGTCCACCTTAGCTGTTAAGCGCCGAGTAATTTTGTTTTGTCGCTTGGCCTCAAATTCTTCCTTTAGTTTAAAGTTGACCTCTTTACTATTGAATAAATAAGCCGGAAGGTTAAGACGAATCATAAGCGTAGAATTATCTACCCAACTCCTATTACCTGGCCAACCTGCCACATTGGGCGGGTTAAATAAGCTTTGGCCAAGGCTGCGTTGTAGGAAGACCAGCGCTAGTTCATTTTCAAATTCGATATGAAGATTCTTCATCATTCCTGCTACTAGATCGACTGGAGATTTAATCTTAGATCCGCGATTCTTTGTTTCATAAAACCAGTCACTTAGGAAGATGCTTTGCATTAATTTTGCGATATCATAATCAGAAGCGTAGAAGCTATTCGAGAGTTGCTGGACATGTTTTTCATTAATGTCTTCATTAACGAAATAGCGATAGATCTTACGCACTATAAATTGAGCAGTTTCCTTTTTCTCTAGAATCATATCGATGATATCCGTACCGTCAAAACGTCCACTTTTACCAAAGAAGGTCTTCTGGCCGTAGTCGTGGACCCTTGCCCTAAAAATGAACTCTCCTTTAGCGGTACTACTCCAACCCGTGAAGGCTCTAGCAGCCTCTTTAATGTCTTTTTCAGTATAGTTCCCTCGACCAATGGTAAACAACTCCATCAGTTCTCTGGCGAAGTTCTCATTGGGCTTCTGTTTCCGATTCTGTTGATTGTTTAGAAAACGAATCATACTAGGATCCTTAGCAATAGCTAGAACTAATTCCCGAAAGTTTCCTAGGGCATGCTTACGAATAGTGTTTAGTTGATTGCCAGCCATGGCAGATGTTTTGCTTTGACAAGCAAAATGGCCGTGCCAGAACAGCGTCATTCTTTCCAATAAGGGACTCTCCTTCTCATCACTCATCCGCTTAATCCAAGCTGCACTTTGTAGGACCACCAGTCTTCGTTCTTTCTTTCTGCTTTCTGCTTTGTCCTTTTCACTCATTTGGAGGAAGCCTTCTACATCTGGATCATTAGGGGGAGACAAGGGGGGCGTGGCAAGTGCTTTAGTGAAGAGCTCATTGACCGCTTGAGAGACAGACAGCTTTCGCTTTTGTTCCCATTCCCCAATGCTTAGTCCAAAACCGGCGCGCCCATATAGGTGCTTTATCTTTTCCATGTCGTAGCGTATTTTTGTTCTTTGGACTGTAAAAGCCCAAATCGGTTTAATGGCGACGATTTAAGGAAACGTTAAACCAGCGAGGGAAAGTGATTTATACGTATATTTAAGCGAATTAAAATCCCATAGGAATGAGAAGAATATTGACCCTAATCAGTTTGTTTGCGATAACTAGCATTTCACTTCACGCGCAGGGCATTTCCTTTTTCAAAGGAAATTGGGAAGAAGCTTTGGCTGAGGCGAAAAAGCAAGATAAAATCATTTTCGTAGATGCATATGCAGTCTGGTGTGGACCTTGCAAGCGTATGTCTAAGAATGTTTTCCCACACGATAAAGTGGGACAATTCTATAATAAGAACTTTATCAACTTGAAGCTGGATATGGAAAGAGGAGAAGGGCTGAAGTTTAGAAAGCAATATCCTGTCTCTGCTTTTCCCACGCTTTTTTACATTGATTATACCGGGGAACTGGTCATGAAGGTAAAAGGCGCGCAGGATGTTGAAGGTTTCATCAAATTGGGGGAGAGTGCACTTAAGAAAATTGACCGAAGCGGCTTGTACGCAGAGGCATACGATAAAGGAGACCGGGATCCCGAATTGGTTTACAATTATGTTAAGGCATTAAATAAAGCAGGAAAACCAAGCTTGAAGATTGCCAATGAATACATTCGATCTCAGAAGAATCTGAACACACCAGAAAATCTAAAATTCTTGTTGGAGGCAGCTTCGCAGGCCGATTCCCGCTTATTTAACTTAATGATCGAGCATCGCAAACAGATTGAGGCTGTAACATCTCAGGAAGCGGTTCAAACTAGAATTCTAGATGCCAGTCGTGCCACTGCAGACAAAGCGATAGAGTTCAAGAGTAAAGATTTACTTACCGAGGCACATGATGTGATGAAGAAGCACTACCCTGAGATGGCAAAATCCTTTATTTATCAAACTGAAATGGGATATTGCTTGAGCCAAGGAGAGGTCGAGGACTATCTAGATGCATGTAAGAGTTATGCTAAGAAGGTACTCAAGAATGATCCGGATGAACTGTCCACTTTAGCCATCCAGATTTCGAGCAACTTTAAAGGAGAAGATCGAGCTAAAAAACAGGCAGAGAGTTTTGCTGGATTAGCTGCAAAGAAGAGTATGAATTATCGGCATTGGTTGAATTATGCTTCCATCTTAAATCGAAATGGAAAACAAGCGGAAGCAGTTGAGGCAGCGAAGACGTCTTTGGAGTTGGTGAAGGGTGGAGATCCAAAGCAAGTTCAGATGGTGGAGAGTTTCCTACGTCGGATAGATAGTTAAGTCGAAAGACGATCGTAAAATAACAAAAGGCCAAAGTGCTAGAAGATGTCCTTGTTCAGGGCAATATCGGAAAGCATTTTGGCCTTTTTGTGTATAAGCGGATAGAACATAGTAAATGTATTCCTATGTACAAGATTTTGATCATAATGAGTGTCTTTCTGTATACTCACACTAATCTCAATGGGCAACCTACAAAAGACCACATCACTTTTGATGATTCTCCCTGGACGATCTTATTACAGAAGGCAAAGACTCAGAATAAAGTAATATTTGTAGATGCCTATACCACTTGGTGTGGGCCATGTAAGACCATGGCCAAGGAGGTTTTTACTGATTCTACCGTGGCAAAGTTGTACAATGATCATTTTATCAATACACAAATTGATGCTGAACGGGGAGAAGGCACAACTTTTGCAAGGAAGTATCGAATTCGAGCCTATCCCAGCTTACTTTTTATCGATGGAGATGGAGAGGTAGTACACCGAGCCACCGGTTTTCATGGTGTGGATGATTTTAAGGTATTAGGAGAAACAGCCTTAAGCCCCTCGGGAGGCTTACGGGAATGGAATCGGCGTTACCAAAAGGGAGAACGTTCACCTGAGTTTTTGCAGCAGCTGATTGTTGCTAAATACAATGCCATGGAAGACGACTATATGGCGGTGGCCGAATCCTATATGCGATCCCAGAAGGATTGGAGTACATTACCCAATATGCAGTTGATCTTTACCTTAACTGAAGATCCAGAGTCGAGCTGGTTTGATTATATGGTGGATCATCGAGAAGATTTCGATCTGTTGTTTGGGAGGGAGACGGTTGCTTCAAAATTACAAAGCTTATTTTTGAAAAAGCCATTAGGCAAAACGGAGGATGCCTTGAAGGAGGTGGATCGCTTCTACGCCAAAGTTTATCCTGATCTAGCTCCAAAGCTTTCAGCTCACTTTAAGATGAATTACTTTCGAACCGTTGGTGACATGAACTCCTTTGCTAAGGCTGCTGACCAATACCTCAGCACTTACGGTTCATCAGATGCAAATGAGTTAAATAACATCGCCTGGAACTTCTTTGAATATGTCGAGGATCGTGCTCTTCTCGAAAAAGCCGTAAAGTGGGCGGAGAAATCAGTGGATTTAGAAACCGGTTATCATAACTTGGATACTTTAGCTCATCTGTTTTACAAGTTAAAGAAGAAAGCTAAAGCTAAGAAGGCGGCTAAGCAAGCAATAGCCCTAGCATCGGCTGAGGGAGTAAGTCTTACCACTACAGAGATGCTATTGAACCAGCTTAATGGTCGAGGAGAATGAGACTACATATTGTTATATCGACTACATTATACATTCCGAAAAGAATGTATAGTGCTTGCTGACAATAAAAAAACCTCTTCCAATCCGGAAGAGGTTTATATGTTTCTTGAGTGTAAAGCGTAGTTCTCAAAAGTATATTTACTCCTATCGTATTCTTAAATTCAATGGAATATCTAGAATTTGAGAGGTGAGTACTAAATTCCTAACATCATCTTCTTTAGTGGAAACAATGATCTCCACCCGGCGATTAAACCTTCTACCTTCGGGGAGATCTCTACCTCTTCGATCTTGGTTAAGGGCTACAGGGTTTTTCTCTCCATATCCTTTGGTAATAATCCTATTAGGGCTGATCCCTCGCTGAATCAAGTAGTTCTTTGCCTGCTTAGCCCTAGATTTTGATAGCATATCATTATAAGGGTGAGTTCCCTTCGCATCTGTATGACCATTTAACTGGACTTCCATTTCTGGGTTTTCTACTAAAATCGTACTCACATCTTTCAATATTCGTTCAGATCTATCCTTTATCTTAGATTTATTGAAATCAAAGTATATGGTTTCGATAGCCGGAGATGTTGGCGCACAAACTTTTTTGCATAAAGCCCTAATGGCTTCAATATCTACTACCTTGGCATGTTTGAATCCCTTGTCAGCGACTTCATTTTTCTTTACTTCTGCTGACCCTTCGTCACTATATCCTTTTATATAGTACCTATATATATCCATAGCATCAATATGCATGGCGACATCACTTACACCCGCATCTTTAAAGTAATCATCTCCAATGTTATGGTCATATACGGCCACTTGTATCCAATATTCAGCAGCATTTAGGAGCGTGTTTGATAGTAGTCCCAGCACTAAAGTTAAGAGGAGCAGAAATTTTTTCATGAGAATGCCAGTTTTGAATTTTAAAGTTTTGCAAAAAAGCGTTAAGCCTAAGGATGAACAAATATCTCCTTAGGTTTTACATACTGATCGACTTGTAAATAGATCTGAGTTACTTCACTCAACCCTATATGATTGAAGTCTAACTCATGGGGGAAAATGGAATTGGTAGTAAATCTTTCGCCTTGATGCCGCCCCATTAAAGGGGAGGATCATAGGGATGAATATTTACATCCTAAATGGAATGTAAATGAAATGACATTATGATACTCTCCAGGAAATTAAAAGTAGATAGCTGTTTGGTATGGACCTCAAAGGCACAACTGAAATAGGGAGAAAAAGTGGGAGGTTAGTGTTCTTAGTGGAGGGGCGTGATAGTCAAATATCACATTGGTAAATATAATAACAATTTTAATATTCAAGTAGAAAAAGAGACTTTGTTTTCTAAATTCCTCATTTTACCCAAGTTGTGATGAGTTGACACTGGATTCAGTTGAATAATTCCTTATGGATTCAGCCTGACCTATAAATTCTTATCCACGCTATTTTCATTTTGCTTTTGAAGGATAACCATTTGGGACTAAGAAGTGTTTCTTAATTTCCGATAGCTAGGTACATATATATCAGGGCTAAAAAGATAAATTTGCGGAATGAACTGAGCCTAGCGGGATAAAGGAGATCTTTTAATTAAAAATTTAAGCATGGCGAATGCGTCGGAAGGTTCAAAAAGAACTGATGTAAACACCTTAGGTGAGTTTGGATTGATTGACCATCTTACCTCAAGATTTCAACTCACGCAATCCTCCAGTGTCAAAGGAGTGGGGGATGACGGAGCTGTGATTGACAATGGTAATATGATGACCGTAGTGTCGACAGATATGTTGGTGGAAGGTATTCATTTTGATTTAATGTACAGCCCCCTAAAGCATTTGGGTTATAAATCTATTGTCGTCAATCTCTCCGATATATATGCAATGAATGCTATCCCTAAACAGGTGACGGTTTCCATTGCACTTTCCAATCGTTTTTCAGTTGAAGCCCTAGAAGAGTTATATGATGGCATCAAGCGTGCTTGCGAATATTATCAGGTAGACCTTGTAGGAGGTGATACTACTTCCTCTCCGAAGGGACTATATATTAGTGTCACGGCGATTGGACAAGTAGAGAAGAATCGAGTGGTATACCGCAACACTGCGAAAGTGGGCGATCTGATTTGTATCACAGGAAACGTTGGAGCGGCCTATCTTGGTCTGCAGCTACTTGAACGAGAAAAACAACTCTATTTGTCAAACCCGAAGATCAAACCCGATCTGGAAGAGCAGGACTTTTTGGTAGGTCGTCAGTTAAAACCTGAAGCTAGAAGAGACATGATCGAAGTTTTTAAGAAGAGTGGACTTCAACCTACCTCTATGATCGATGTGTCAGACGGCGTAGCTTCAGAGATATTTCATATTTGTAAGCAATCGAAAGTAGGTGCTTTCGTAGAAGAAAGTGGAGTACCCATCCACCCCGATGCGCAAATGATGGCTTTGAAGTTTCAGTTGGATCCCATTACTTGTGCACTCAATGGAGGAGAAGACTATGAACTTATATTTACGGTAGACCCATCAGATTTAGATAAGGTTAAATACTTACCGGATATCTACATCATGGGAGAGATTGTACCAGAGGAAGATGGTATTAAGTTACATACTAAGGGAGGGAATATACATGATCTCTCGGCCCAAGGATGGAAACATTTTTGAGTTCAAAACTATTATAAATGATTCTCAGACAATGCTCGTGTTTCAAGACATTCAATAATGAAATTCTACGCTTTTCTGACAATGATAGTCAGCTAAGCTTATTAATCTCATTTTTTGATTGTCCACGAAATTTGTCCAGGAAGGTAATAAACTAGTGGACATGCAATCCAATAAAATTCTCTCTCTGTACTTCCTCTTTGGCTTGGTACTATTGATAGGGTGTAATTCAGAAGGCAGCACCTCAACATCAACGAGCAGTAGTACGGCTACAACACCTCCACCAGCCAATGAGCCAGCTAGAGTCAGCTTCAATAGAGATTCTGCCTATGCTTATGTGGCCAAACAGGTTGCATTTGGGCCTCGAGTAATAGGTTCAGAAGGTCATAAGGCTTGTAAGGAATGGTTCGTTCAACAGTTTGAGCAATTTGGTGCCACAGTTATCGAACAGGACTTTGACGCGAAAGTATACACCGGGAAAGTATATCCTGCCACCAATATCATAGCCCAATACAATCCTGGAAATACCGACAGAATTGTATTAGCTGCGCATTGGGATACTCGCCATATTGCAGATTCGCCATTAAGTACTGAGCGGAAGAACGAGCCCATCCTAGGGGCGGATGATGGTGGAAGTGGCGTTGGTGTTCTTCTAGAACTAGCGAGACAGTTGGAGAGCATGGACCTGCAATTGGGAGTAGATATCGTGTTGTTTGATGCAGAGGACTATGGAGAAAGCCGGGATGATATCGAGGATGAAGCAGAAGGAACCAAAAACAGAAATACTTGGGCTTTGGGTTCTCAGTATTGGTCTAATAATTTGCACCGCACTAACTACAAGCCTAGGTATGGAATCCTATTGGATATGGTTGGCGCCAGAAATGCTCGTTTCCCCAGAGAACAATATTCCACCTATTTTGCCGCGCCAGTAGTGAATAAGGTATGGGATTTGGCTGGTAAGTTGGGGTATAGCAATTACTTCCATAATGCAGAAGGAGGTGGGATTACGGACGACCATTATTTTGTGAATACCATTGCTAAAATCCCCATGATCGATATTATCAATTTGCCGATTGATTCTGACAATAAAGGATTTGGTAGTCATTGGCATACCCAAAACGATGACATGGAAGTGATCAATAAACGCACCTTAAAGGCAGTGGGGCAGGTTTTGTTGGAGCTCCTGATAAAAGAAGATGCGGGTCAGTTATAGTTTTTGACTGCCAGATTGCCAAACCCAGTAAACGGGCTAGTAGTTAAGGGGACAAATCCTACTACTAGCCCGTTTTTTTATGGATAATAGTAATCAATTACTTAAAACGCAGCTCATGAAAGTACACTCTCTATACCTATCCATCCCTACGCCTTGCCATGAAGACTGGGACAAAATGACACCAACAGAAAAGGGGCGTCATTGCCAAAGTTGTGAAAAGGAGGTGGTCGATTTCTCCTTGCTTTCTGATCAACAGATCCTAGATCTATTGCTAAAACCCAAAAGGGCCTGTGTGGAAGGTTTCGATCAGATCAACTAGGTAGACAGATGTTTCTGAAACCTGTTGGTAAGAGCTCTCCTTGGGCCAAAGCAGGACTACTAGCGGCTAGCTTGTTGCTAGCAGTTCCTACTATGGGACAACAACTTGAAAAGGCTAAGATTGAGCAAGTAGAGAAGCAAATCACAAATACGGAACCGGGAAAACAAGTAACAGGACGAGTACTGGATACAAAAGGAGAACCCTTAATCGGTGCTAGCATTTTGGTTAAAAGTACAGCTAATGGTACGGCGACAGATATTGATGGATTCTTTAAAATCAACTTGAAAACAGGAAGAGATACAATAGTCGTATCCTACACTGGTTTCGAAACCAAAGAGGTGTTAATTGATAATTCTCTTTCCGAAAGTCTTGAAATACAACTAGAGGAGGGAATTCTTCTAGATGAGGTAGTAGTTTTAGGCTACTCGACAGGAGTTGTGAAAGGAGGCTGGGTCGGTGCCGTGTCTAGAATTGAAGTGGTACCGAGGAAACCACGTAGACGTACACCTCGGTTTTCTATTCCCCTTAAACCTGAGATTAAAGTTTATCCAAATCCGTTCGTATCTCAAATTCAAATTGAGTTGGAAAGGATACAAGAAGGAGATTATAGTGTGAGACTAGTTGCTAACACTGGTCAAGTAGTTCACCAAGTCCATTTATTCCTTAGCTCTTATCAGCGTCTAGAGTTTGACATAGCTCCACTCAATCTTCCCACTGGTACCTATTGGCTTCAGATTAGTGATGGCAAGGGGCAAGACTTTAAGCAGCAAGTCATAAAGATCAACCGATAGAATTTACCAACAGCCCAATTCTACTATTCATCAATACTTAAAGACGCGATTATGAAAGTGCAATCATTACATCTAGCTATTCCTACACCCTGCCATGAAGACTGGGGTAAGATGACACCCACCAAGAAAGGCCGCCATTGTCAAGCTTGCCAAAAAGAGATTATTGATTTCTCTGTGCTGACTGATCAACAAGTATTAGATCTGTTCACTAAAAATAAGCACGGCTTGTGCGGGAGATTTAGTGCCAATCAATTGGATAGACAGATGTTTCCGAGACCAATTAGTCAAATCTCGCCCTGGGCTAAGGCTGGTCTATTAGCTGCTAGTCTTTTGCTAGCAATTCCGGCCATAGGGCAGAAAGACCTAGCTGAATCAGATCCAATTGAGCTTTCTGTTCAACCTGAATATTGGGATTTAAAAGGTAAGGTTATTGATGAGATAGGAGAACCTTTGGTTGGCGCCTCTATTTTACTGCATGGCAGATCCACGGGGACCGTATCTGATTTAGATGGAGAATTTGTAGCTTCTTTGCATCGCTCTGACAAACGGATGTGGGTGTCTTACACTGGTTATCGTACTAAAGAAGTCATACTTAAAGATAAATTTCTTCGAAATATTACTGTGGTATTAGAAAAGGGCATCAAACTTCAGGAGGTAGTGGTCTCTGCACCTAAAGTAGATGTGGCGGCATCAACTACCGCTGGTTGCCTGGTGGAAACAATGGGAGAACTTGTATTGATCAAAACATCGAGCCAGAAAAAAAGACGAGAAAAAAAGCGAATGCTGGCAAACGAAGCTAGTGTCCAAGTATTTCCAAATCCATTTATCTCTAATATCCAGATCGAAATAGGGGAGGTGAAGGAGGCCGCATTTCAATTGAGCTTGATCTCAAGTACAGGACAGCAAGTCCATGATGCCAAACTTTTGCTTCACTCATTTCAACGGGTGGAAATCGATCTGACTTCCTTACCGCTTCCTGCTGGCGTCTATTGGTTAAAACTAAGCGATGGAAAGCGTCAGCACTTCCAGCAAAAGTTGATAAAGGCAAAATAACGAAGTCAGGATATAGGGCGGAAAGTGTGACCAATGAACCTCTTCTCGCTTTAGTGGTTATGTTTACAATGATGTGAATAGCATACCATTTATGAGAGATATTCGAGTAGTTATTATAGCAGTTTTCGCGCTCTTGGCTATTGCTAGCGCCTTTTTTCTGACGCGCCTTCGCTTTACTTTTGACTTTGAGCAGTTCTTCCCAAGAGGGGATAAGGACTTGGAGATATTCCGAGAGTTTATTGCCTCTTTTGAAACGGATGATAACTTCTTATTAGTGGCAGTGAGGCGAGATGAAGGAGCTTTTGATCAAACGTTTCTGGAACAGTTCCATGACTTCAGTTTGAAAGCCCGGCAATTGCCTAACGTCTTGGAAAGTCAGTCATTGACGCAGATCGGATATCCTCTTAAAACACCCTTTGGATTTACGACTATTCCCGCGATTCATATCGATGATCCTTCCCGGTATGCAGGTGAGAGAGAGCGGATTCTCAGAGATGATCGATTTGTCAACAACTTGATTTCAGAAGACGGAAAAACACTGGTCGTTTTACTTAAGACGATCAATAGCATAGACTTGGATCAAGCCAGAGTCTTAATGGAGGGCTTAGACGCACTCATTACCAGGTACAATTTTGAAGAATACCATTATCTCGGCCGCGCCTACTTTCAAACGGAATTGGTGGCTATGCAAAAACGGGAAATCGTCGTTTCTGCTGGAGTAGCTGGAGTGCTAGTAAGCTTAATTATGTTCTGGATCTTCCGGAGGGCTCGGGGCATAGCCATTGCCTTGGTTTCTATCGGGCTAGGGATGCTACTTTTTATGGGGCTGTTAGGAGCTACGGGGAGGCCCTTGAACGCCATGGCGGCCCTCTACCCCGTTCTGATGATTATCGTTGGTACCTCTGATGTGATTCATATTATGTCGAAATACATTGATGAATTGCGTAAAGGGAAAGGGCAACAAGAAGCTATTCAAGTCACAATAAAAGAGATTGGATTAGCAACCTTATTAACATCCATTACCACAGCGATAGGATTTGCTACACTGCTAACTAGTCGGGTGGATCCCATTAGAGATTTTGGGTTAAACGCAGCAGCAGGAGTGATTGTGGCCTACATCACGGTGATCTTCTTCACTACTTCTCTCTTATCCTATTTTAAGGCAGATCAATTGATGAAAATCGGGAAGAGTATTGCTTTCTGGGAGAATTCTATGCTCAGAAGTTACCGCTTTACGCTATCAAAGGGGAATGCTATTAAATGGGGGGCCTTATTCATGTTGGTCGTATGCGGAATCGGAATTAGTAGGATCACAACCAATTATGGTATCATTGATAACTTGCCCAGAGGAGAAAAGATTACGGAAGATTTCACTTTTTTCGAAAAAGAGCTAACCGGTTTTCGGCCAATGGAACTGGCGGTATATACGCAAGGAGATTATCAGGTAAATGATTATGCTGTAATTCGTGAAATGGACAAGATTGAAGGCTACCTGCGACAGTTTCCAAGTCTCCAGGCGATCGGGTCCATTACCACCTTATATAAGTCCATTAATCAGGCATTCAATAATAACCGGGAGGACGCCTTTGTCGTGACGGACGATGAAGGCCAGTTCAATAGATACCGCCGCTTGAGTAGTCAACTCCCAAAGTTTGATCCTAATATCTTGGTAAGTAATGATGGTAAAAAGGCTAGGATTACTTCTAGGATTAAGGATGTAGGGGCCGATACCATCAAGGCTATGGGGTTACAAATTGATACTTGGATTAACAACAACATAGATAGCGATGTGATCAAGGTGAATCGTACAGGGACAGGGGTGATTATTGACAAAAATGCGGAGTATATACGACGTAGTCTACTTCAAGGTTTAGGTATTGCTGTGTTGATCGTAAGTGTATTGATGGCGTTCTTATTCCAGAATTGGCGAATTTTAATCATCGCATTGGTGCCCAATATTTTTCCACTCTTATTGGCTGGAGCCTTGATAGGATACTTGGGGATTGAGCTGGAAGCCGGAGTATCGATCGTTTTTGCGGTGATCTTTGGAATTGCGGTAGACGATACGATTCACTTCCTAAGTAAGTACAAATTGGCTTTGAATAAGGGACTGGAGCGAGAGGAAGCAATTAAAATCACCTTTGTAGAGACCGGTAAAGCTATTGTCTTGACTTCAATTATTCTCTTCTTTGGCTTCCTGGTCATGTTATTCTCGATTCATCCGCCTAGCGTTGTAGTGGGCCTATTGATAAGCCTGACGTTATTAAGTGCCTTAATAAGTGATTTATTGCTAATTCCCGTAATGATTAGATGGATGCAGCCAGCCCAGCAGGAAGCAATTCAGAAGGGAGAAAAGATGGTTACCGGATAAGGAGAAATAGGATAACTAGTGTGTGGACTAGATACTTCTAAACGCCAATACCAAGTAAGTCAAGAAAAACGGAAGTGGTACCCAGCACCATTCTGGAATAAACATCAAGCAAGCAACGATCGCTAGCAAAGAGATGACAGTATAAATCCAGTATAGTCTAGTTGAGTCTTGGCTTTCTGTACTCATGATTATCAATTTTGCGGCAAAGCTAATAAATTCAGAGTTTAACCATTAGATTCTAATGTAATTTTTGTGTCTTTATCTAGGACCTCTCCTGAGCTTTGCTTAATCTTCCAACAGATGTAACTGCTGATCTGTTTTCTGATTGCGGAGAATAGTCTTTTTGCCACTAGGCCAAAGGACCTCGATTTTCTTTATCCGCCTTTGAGACCCTAGACCAAAATGAGCAATCAAACTGTTTTGTCCGCAATAACCACTTTGGGTGGTGATATGTCGCATCTGCCATTTGCCTCTTTTGGTAAGCACGCGAATAGTAGCACCGACCGCTGACCGATTTGAAACGGTACCCTCCAATTTGACCTTCAACCAGTGATTGGCATTGCCATTATTGATGTACAGATCATTGGCAGGTTGAGCTTGATTTTTTCCATTTTGACAATTAGCGATAGCCAGATCTAGGAAACCATCGTTGTTGATGTCGCCCCAAGCCAAACCAAAGGAGCAAGAGCTTGACATCTCAGGTAAGGCGGTGGGTAGGCGGGTGAAATTCCCTTTTCCATCATTCTCATATAGCCAATTCTCCAGCTTGGATTTACAGAAACCATTGGCAACCACCAAATCTAAATCGCCATCATTGTCGAAATCGGCAAAGGCAGAACCATAGGAACAACCACCGTCATCACTTAGGGCACTACCTGACTTTCGAACGAAGTTGCCTTCCCCATCATTCAGTAGTAACTGATTATTTACTTCTTGATAATATCCCGCGTTGGCAAGAAAGAGGTCTAGGTCGCCATCATTGTCGACGTCCCCCCAACTGGCACTCATACTGCCTGCTGGCAGTTCACTCCAAATCTCTTTTTGATCTGAACGGAAAAAAGGAGCCTTACCTGAATTCAGGTAAAGCTCGTTAGGTGATTTCCCTTCGTTAGTAATAAATAAATCACTCTTTCCATCTTTATTCACATCGATCCAATTGACCGATCGAGATAGTGTATTAGTTTGGTTGGCAGGTGTATCTTTCGCTTTGAAGCTTTTACCGGCCTGATTTAGGAACAATTGGTTCTGCTTGCTTTTCCCTTCGCTGTTGGTTAAGAATAGATCCAACCAACCGTCATTGTCGACATCCCCCCAACTGGCCGTCTCGGAGTAGGTTCCCTCGGTCGTTAACACCGGGTCCTTATCCAGCAGAAAGGAACCATTACCTGTGTTCCGATAGAAGTAATTGTGCTGCCCATACCAAGTGACCACGTATGCATCCAGGTCTCCATCATTGTCTATATCCGCAAAAGTGGCACCATCCGACTTAGCACCATCCTGTACTATAGGATCATCAGGGAGTGATGTAAAGCTTCCATCGCCCTGATTAATGTATAAGAAATTGTGCTGTCCACTGCTAGGACCATTTGAGATAAAGAGGTCTTCCCAGCCGTCATTATTCACATCAACGAAGTTTACACTTCTGCTGTCGGAAGCTTGTTCGACAACAGGTCCTATCTTGACTTTGGTAAAATGAGGTTGTGACCAACTGGACGTTCCTATAAATGAGAGAAAAAAGGGCAGACTTAACTTACACAGATGATGAATTGATTTCATGAGGGCAAGATAGAATGTATTAGGAAGCGATTTTATTAAAATGTAGGAAGGTGAATCAAAGAGGTTCTAACGGTCTGCTATTACCTATTAACGGATCATACGAGCATTGGGAAGGAGGAATCAGTCGTTCGTGCACTCCAATCTCTCCTTTCTATATCCCACTAACTACATGGAGTTGTTTTTGCGATATTTGAAGTCTGACCAAGAATGTATGACCAAACGTTTACTGCTACATATCGGATTCTGGCTTTTGTACTGGCTGTTGAACGGCTATGTGGAAGTCTTTTTGTCCAATTCCAGTTTTGTGGATCTACCTTTTTGGCAAAGGTTGTGGAAAGGGTTTGGTACGCGCTTGACCATCCTACCTTTAGAGATGGGTTTCGCTTATTATAGCATGTATGTGATACTTCCTAGGTACTTTCAAGGAAGGAGTTACTGGAAATTGATGGTAGAGTTTGGGATTGTATTCACGGTGGTATTCGCTTTGTATCGATTGTTGATACCTCATATCATTTACCCCTATATCTATTTGTTGCCGTATCCTGCCAATACCTTTGATGTTTGGCTACCAAGGTATATTTATACCGCGATTCGTTTTGTTTCCGTAGCGGGAATGGCCTTAACGATTAAATTGTTGCGCATCCGTTTTCAGCAACTGGAAAAGGAGAAGCTTTTGACTGAGGAGAAGTTGCAGAATGAACTCCGATTTCTTAGATCGCAGACCAATCCTCATTTTTTATTCAATACGTTGAATAATGTCTACGCCTTAGCTAGAAAAAAGTCTGATCAGACGGCTCCCGTAATTATGAAACTATCCAAGTTACTTCGTTTTATGCTGTATGAATGTAATCAAGAGCGAATTACAGTGGAGCAAGAGATTCAGGTTATTGAGGATTACCTGGAGTTGGAGAAACTGCGCTATAATAATCGCTTGGAGATCTCTTTTGAAAGGGATGTTGACGATCCATCTACGCTGATAGCTCCATTATTGATCCTTCCTTTGATCGAGAATGCATTCAAACATGGTACCAGCGAAACGCGATTTGAAACCTTCGTTCGGATCAAGTTGCAAATAGCTGATCGGCAATTGCGACTGAAAGTAGAAAATAGTAAGGATGAAGAACAAAATGATGCCGTAGAAGGTATAGGCTTGCCAAGTGTCAATCGACAGTTAGCACTTCTGTACCCCAATGGCTATCAATTGGACATCCAGCGTGATAAAGAAATTTTTGCTGTAGATTTATCTATTAATCTCAACAGTTATGCCGGAACGCATCAGATGCTTGATCGTGGAAGATGAGCCTTTAGCCGCCGAGGTATTGGCTGATTATATCAGGGAGGTTCCACACCTTGAACTAGTGGGTACCTGTGAGGATGCTATCTATGCTAGTAGTTTTTTGAAACAAAATGCGATCGATTTACTATTCCTAGATATTCATCTACCAAAACTCAAAGGTTTGGATTTTTTGAAGATGTTGACACACCCTCCACAAGTTATTTTAACTACAGCATACCACCAATATGCCTTGGAAGCATTTGAACACGATGTGGTAGACTATTTACTAAAGCCGATTGAGTTTGAACGCTTTTTGCAAGCGATCCATAAAGTGAAGGTGCAGAAAGAAATTGAAGTTACACAGCGAGCAGAAGTCGCTTCAGAAGAGTCTTTTCGTTTTTTTAGGGTTAATAAGAAAAATGTAAAAATATTGTTGAAAGACATAGTCTACATAGAAAGCCTAAAAGAGTACGTACGAATTTTTACAGAACAGAATGCGATTGTGACTAAGTTTCAAATTGGCGAATTACAAACTGCCTTGGCCACTCCAAATCTTCTGCGCATCCATCGTTCCTATGTAGTAGCCAAGGATAAAATCTCAGCTTATTCTGCCACTGAGGTAGAGGTTCAAGGAAAATCCTTGCCGATTGGTCGCACCTATCGAGAAGAAGTACATGCTGTGCTTTCTCAATTTTTGGAAACAGGGAAGTGAGGTTACTTTCAAGAGTAAAGCCGGACTAGCAGGGAATGTCCAGTCCGGCTTTGTGTGATTTAGTCCGTTTTGGGCGTGCCTTGAGGCTCTTCGGCAGCAAATGGTTCGTTGGGGTAGGTATCTGGGGTGACCACTACTCCGGTGGTCAGCTTAAGAGGAATACCTGCAGCTCCCGGGTAGCTTAACTCAGCAAAGAAAGCACTATAGCCATCTGCTGGTTCGTCAATCTTCAATTGATAAATACCTTCGGCAGTGATCGGTACGTCTTGAGCCTCCCAAGCTTTCCCAATGGTTTCCAATCTGAAATCTCTAGCATCAGGATTATTGGCTTTCCATAGTTTTATGCTAGCGGGCTTTTGACCTTCAGCTGTTTCAATATGGATCGTCCCATTCTCGACACGCCAGGCAAATTCTGGGCGCGGAGCCTCCAAGACTACGGATTGATAAAAGGAAATAAGCGTTTCGATAACATCTGATTCACGCATGGAGTGGTCCGTATTAGGGACGTATCGAACATTCTTTTCCCCTTTTAGATCATCCCAATAAAACTTCCAGGAATCGGGAATAAAAAATTGGTCACCAGTGGCATTCAACAATAGCTTAGGCATATCCAGTTTATCCAAATAGGAGTAGGGTTCTGTAATACTGATTAGTCGATCATATTCTTTAGAACCTTGCCAATCCATAATTCCTTCCTCCACATAATTGCCTACAGCAGGAGCCCAAAAGCCATAAACTCTCCAGTGATGCTCGAAAGAGGGCACCACATTCAGCAGGTCGATAACAATCGGTGCAATGGCCACAACTCTATCATCTACTGCCGCAGTTGTCCAGGTAGTCCATCCTCTTTTCGATCCACCTGCTACCACAAACTGATCTACTTTATGACCAATTGAATGACTGAATTCTGAAATCACATCCATAGCACGTACGGCAGCCTTAGTCATCGGTAGTCTAGCCAACCAAATGGCATCTTCATCCTTTGCACCACCTTCCAAAAATTTACGCCAACCATAGGCAATCAATTCATCCTCTACCCTTGGGCCATAATCATCCCCTATAAACTCCATGGGTTGATTCGGAACATTGTGAAGGTTAGCAGTTATGGATTTGGAGAGAACGGCCGTTTGGATTTGCATCTCATCTGCCTTATCTGGGCTGTCAGAGCGGCGAGACCCTCCACCAATAAATAACATACCTTTATTGGTGATGACTTCGTCTGGCACTACGATGGTTAACCAATGCCACCAAGTGGGATCTTTTACTTCCGCAGTGGTAAGCCATCGCTGGGAAACCATGCGAATGACAAAGGCTGTATACCCCTGTCCTTTGATGCTGTCCTTAAGCTCATAGGTAAAAGCGTCATCTGGCACGGACATATAAGCTTCTAAAGGAGTTTGGGCGGGAGTGGGTGCAGCTGATTCTGGGGCCTGGGAGGCGCTAGGTTCAGCAGGTGCACAACTGTTAAGTAAGAGTAATGTGGCAACTAAGAGCGTTGCACATTGTTGGGGAAAAGAGGACTTCATGTTTTACAATTTTGTTTTGAATTGTCTTTAAGATATATTCAATTAACTATAAATAAAAGCCATGTCCGTTACTTCTGCCAAAATCTCATTGTACCCGGTCTTACTCGTCAACTTCATTGGAATGTTGGGGTATAGTGTAATCTTACCTTTCCTGGTTTTTTTAGTAGAAGATTTTGGTGGAAACGGGTTTATTTATGGCTTACTTGGGGCGATTTATCCTGCGTTTCAATTGATCGGAGCACCCTTGTTGGGTAGGTGGTCGGACCAAATTGGTCGGAGACGTGTATTGTTGATCAGCCAAGCCGGTACCTTTTTAGCTTGGGTCCTATTTATAGTGGCTATAAGTTCGCCAGTAAAGACACTATTAGGTGTTGATTCAAGTGTGCTAGGAACCTTCACCTTGAGTTTGCCCTTGATTCTCCTGTTTATAGCTCGTGCTTTAGATGGGTTAACGGGGGGCAATGTTTCCGTGGCTAATGCTTATCTATCGGACATATCCAACGATACTAACCGCAAGGCTAATTTTGGTAAGATGGCCACTTCCACAAGTCTGGGATTTATTGTTGGTCCAGTACTGGCTGGTTTTCTGGGAGCCACTTCCTATGAAGAGCTTTTGCCTGTGCTGGCGGCAGCTTTAATTTCTTTGACGGCAATTTTTGTTATACAGCGATTCTTGCCGGAATCTAGACCAGAATTGGTAGAATCTAGTTTGCGTGCCTTTAGCGTGAAAAAGCTATTTCAAATTGAACACAAGGAGTGTTATCAGATGGAAAACTGTCCAGATACTGGACTCAAAGCGGTTTTAAAGATGCCCCATATTCCGGTTTTGTTTGGGGTTTATTTTCTGAATTTTCTGGGCTTCAGTTTCTTCTATGCCTGTTTTCCCATTTTTGCCTCCCAAGTCATGGAATGGACCTCAGTCCAATTAGGACTCTTTTTTACTTTGAATAGTGGAATTATGGTCCTTGCTCAAGGCCCCATACTTTCCTACCTGTCCGCTAAAGTTCCTGATGCCAGTCTAGTGATAGTAGGAAGTATTCTGATCAGTGCTAATTTTTTCCTATTGACATTCCAAACAGATACAAGCGTTTATCTGGCGAATGTGTTGATGGCGCTAGGTAATGGTATTATGTGGCCTTCCTTTCTTTCCATCCTCGCTAAATCAGGAAGTACCAAGGTGCAAGGTACTATCCAAGGGTATGCCAGTAGTACGGGGAGTTTGGCTAGCATTTTTGGCCTCGTGCTTGGCGGGGTCCTGTTCAACTATGTAGGTGCTTCTATTTTTGTAGTTTCCGGTACCATCCTATTCCTGATCTTTCTAGTCTCATTTCAATTGTTACGAGTTGAAAAGGAACTGAAAACCGCTTCATAAAGGGCAGGTATTTTTACAAATGGGTAAGAAATGTTGCTGATTTCTTGCAGGTCATTCTTTATGTTGGTATTTTTACAAATGGGTAAGAAATACTAAGGTAAAGATTTCTCCTCTATTGTATGATTTAATCTCCAACCAGTGAAAGGTTATCACTTAGGCGAATTCGAGGAAATTGTCCTCCTGTATGTCACCATTCTACACGAAGAAGCGTATGGTTTAGCGATTACCAAAGGCATTGAAAAAGATCTAAATCGATCTGTAACCTTAAGTAGTGTGCATACCGCCTTATATAGAATGCAAGACAAAGGCCTTGTAGAATCTAGGCTAGCCGGATCCTCTACAGAACGAGGAGGGCGACGAAAGCGCTTGTATTCTATTACTAATGCGGGTAAAGAGGCGCTGTGGAATGCCCGACAGGCACGAAATAAGCTATGGTCTCTTATTCCCAAAACAACTTTTGAAGGATGGTAGAGCATCAACCAAACCCGCCACGCTGGGCTGACCGATTCCTGGAATGGTATTGTAATCCAGCATTACTGGAGGAAATCCAAGGGGACCTTTATGAGCGATTTCTAGAATATACCCAAGAGAAAGGACTTAAAAAGGCGCGGAGATGGTATGCTATCCATGTTTTTTTATTCATGAATCGGTATACCCTTCGGCGTCATCAATCTACATATTCCCGACTTAATTCACTCGACATGTTTAAAAACTATTTAAAAATTGGCTGGCGCAATGTGCGCAAGCACAAGTGGCCTTCTTTGATCAATGTCCTGGGTCTAGCCTTGGCTATTGGCTGTTGTATGGTGGTTTATACCTTTATCTTCTGGACCTTCAATACAGATGACTTTCATGAGAATAGGGATAATATCTATATCATGGAAAAGGTCTTGCAAGGAGACAATGAACTACAATTGCGAGGGGATTCACCGGAGCCACTTGGCCCGGCAATGGCAAAAGATTTGCCACAAGTAAAAGCAATGACTCGCTTTACTTTCTCTAGAGGGATTTTTCAGTATGAAGACCAAGTCTTTAGTGAAAGTATCAACTTCGTCGATCCTGACTTTGTACAGCTTTTTTCTTTTCCACTGAAATGGGGAAAAATTGAAGACTTCGGCGGGACGGATGGCATCTTTTTAACGGAGCTTGTGTCAACCAAGTTCTTTGGCGCGGAGAATCCTTTAGGAAAACAAGTCACTATCAAGTTCAACAGTGGAGAGGAAGAAATTGAAAGCAGCTTTCAAGTAAAAGGAGTATTTGAAAAGTTACCCCCGACACGTACTTTTAGTTTTAATATACTCGTACCGTATCAGCACCAACTGACCTTAGGAAGAGATGACTTCCTGGATTGGCATCAAGCAGCAGATGCTACCTTTGTACAGCTGGATCCTGCTGCTGATCCCATAAAAGTTCAGCAAGCACTATCACCATATTTAGCTCAGTATAATGAGGACAACAAAGGGTGGACATTAGATCAATTGAATTTACAGCCCCTTGCGGATATTAGCCGGCATGCCTATCAGTGGGGAAATTCATTTTTTCACCAGTCTCACGTAGTGGCTATTATTATGTTGGTGGTAATCGCTATAGCTCTCTTGTTGTTGGTGTGTTTCAACTACGTCAATACAGCTATCGCAACGGCGTCTAGCCGATTAAGGGAAATAAGTGTTAGAAAGGTAATGGGCAGCCAAAGAAGACAAATCATTTCCCAGTTCTTAGTAGAGAATTTGTTGATTTGTCTGGTAGGGTTGGTTGCTGGAATACTGTTGGCTGAATTTCTTTTCTTGCCTTGGTTTAAGCGGTTTGCTGGAGGATTAGAATTTCGCTTGCATTACTTGCAAGATTATAGGCACGCACTTTTCTTCCTTACTTTATTGGTTATACTGGTGCTTGGTGGAGGTGGATATCCCGCTTACTACATTTCCCGTTTTCCACCGGTAGAGATTTTGAAAGATAAGTTGCGAATTGGCAATAAAAACCGCTTTAGAAAAATCCTGTTAGGGGCACAGTTATCCCTTACCTTCATCGCTATCTTTTCAGCGGTTGCATTTATTAAGCATACCCAAAAGCTGAAAGCAGTCGATTGGGGCTATGATCCGGAAGCTAAGATTGTGATTCGTCTAGATGATGGGATATCTTATGACCGCCTGGAAAATGAACTAGCTGGCTTGGATGAGATACAGGATATCTCAGGTTCTATCCAGCAACTGGGAAGAGGCTCAAATGGAATTACCATAGAGGTAGATGGAGAAGATACGCCTGTAGAAGAAATGGTGGTAGGGCCTGATTACCTAGAAAAAATGGGCTTGACCATTTTGGACGGAAGATTTTCCAATCCAGATTTAGATACAGATGTCTCCCAATCCGTGATGGTGAATGCAGCTTTTCGCCGGCACTTCGGCTGGGATATGGCTGTAGGTAAGGTCATTCAAGTGGAGGATCAATCTTACTCGGTGATCGGGGAGCTGGAAGATTTCCGTTATGAAGATTTTTTCCGGCCTGTCCAACCCATGCTCATTCGCGTTGGGCCAAAATCTGACTATCGCTACCTCACTGCCACCTTGGCTTCCACAGCCCAAACTCAAGCATCAGCGAAAGCTATGGAGGGGATCTGGAAAGAAATCTACCCTGATCGTCCATTTAACTTCTTCTATCAAACGGATGTAATGGATGGGTATTTTCAAGGTTTTGAGCAAGTGATTAAAATACTATCTGCGGTTGCTTTTCTAACCATATTTATATCTACTATAGGGTTGTTTGGGTTAGCCATGCTGATCCTTGCTCGAAAGATGAAGGAGATTAGCATTCGCAAGGTTCTAGGCGCGAATATTTGGAATGTGAGTCGGCTGGTTAATAAGGAGTTTTTCTGGTCAGTGGTTTTGGCCTGTTTGATTGGCGGGCCATTAGGTTTTCTCGCGATTAAAGCTATCTTAACCCAGATCTCTCCGGAGATGCCCAATCCTGGCTTCTTACCCATGTTAGTAGCTGTAGTTGGTTTACTTACCATAGCTCTGGTAGCCGTTGCTGGGCATATTTACAATGCTTTCGTGAAAAACCCAATTGTGTATTTGCGAGATGAGTAAATAGTGGAAGAACAGATATCCGAAGTTTAGCCCGAGAAGAGTGGCGAAAACTTCGGATATCTAGCCTTTACAGCATACTCCGAATCATTAAAACCACTCCAAAGGCAACCAATGCCCCCCCAGAAACACGACGAATCCAGAGAATGTGTTTTCCCGTCAGCCATTTCCGGATGTATTTAGCTAAAGCGACTTTCGAAAAGTCTGTAATGATTATCGTAGAAAGAATAGCCCCGAAAAAAAGGAATGCCTCTTGCTTATTATATCCTTGATCTCCTACCGAGGTACTCATCATCGTGATCCAGAAGACAAAAGTGAAGGGATTGACCGTGTTGACCAGAAAACCCTTTAACCAAAGAGAGAAATAGGAGGCTTTAGAGGAGATGATAGAGCCTGCTTCCCAACCCGGAGGCTTTGTCAGTAAGGTAGCTACCCCAACCACGATCAATACCAGACCCCCAACCAAGCCAACGTAGAAGATGAAGTCCTCGCTTTCTTTAAGGGGGGTGATATAGTTTAAGCCAGCATAGGTTACAGCAATAAACAAGATATCGCTTATCCAAATGCCAAGTCCTACCATAGTCCCGGCGCGCAAGCCTCTTTCCACTCCTGTTTGAATTAAAGCGAAGAAGATCGGCCCGAGCAAGATCGCGAGTAGTAGCCCTACTTGTATTCCACTTAATATAATCTGCATCCTTAGCTATATATGGTAGCTATTACCTTTCTGGATCCACCATAATTTCGAAATTCGCAGAGATAAATACCCTGCCAGGTTCCAAGGTTTAGACGGTGATTCGTAATGGGAATGCTGATGGAGGATCCGATCATAGCGGCTTTGATATGAGCAGGCATATCATCGGGCCCTTCAATGGTATGGGTGAGAAAAGGCATGTTTTCAGGGACGATCTTATTGAATATTTGTTCAAAATCTACTCGTACCGAAGGATCGGCATTCTCATTAATAGTGATGGCAGCAGAGGTGTGCTTGATATAAAGATTGAAAATTCCCTTTTCCGGTAAGGGACCAATGGCATTAACTACCTCCTGGGTAATGAGATGATACCCACGTTCTTGCGCTCGTAGTGAAAATTCTTTCTGTTCGATCATAAGATTTCTATGTTGCTGCAGCCAAGTTTATGTAGCCTGGCTTGCGCTATAGCCTTCCTGAGAATATCGTTTTGCTCATTAGGTGTACAATAGACCCGAGGGGGCAGTTGACGTCTAAACCGCCGAGGGTGCCCAATCGTACAAAAGCAAAAGTAAGCGATTTTCTGGTCTAAGAATGTCCTACACTCAGATATGCTGTATATTAGTAGCACTAAAAGCAAAAACCGACAAACACCATGAAGTCCTTCCTAACCATTGGTTATACTCTATTGTTGTCCTTGAACTTTTGTTCCGATCCTCGAAAATCGGCTACTTCTGAACCCACGCAAACTCAAAGTAAAGAAGCGGTTGTTGTAGCGGCCAATGCCTTCCTTGCTAGTTTATCACCATTGGAGAGAAAGAGCTGTCAGCTCAGTTTTGAGGATCAAGAAAGAGAAAACTGGCATTTTGTGCCAATCAAGCGACGAGGCCTAGCTCTGCAACTAATGAGCGATGAGCAAAAGGAACTGGTTGCGAAATTGTTGAAGACTTGCCTTACGCAAGAAGGTTTTCGGAAAATCGAGGATATTCGGCAGTTGGAAGCTGTATTAACGATTTTGGAAAAACGTGCACCAGATAACAACTATCGAAACCCAGATCTATATTTTGTATCCATCTTTGGCGAGCCGGCAGATTCTAGCATTTGGGGCTGGCGCTTTGAAGGGCACCATCTTTCGCTAAACTATACCTATGCCGATGAGGCATTGACGGTTACGCCCCAATTTATGGGTGCAAACCCAGCAGAAGTCCCTATTGGTGATTCAAAGGGGAAAAGAGTCTTAGCTCAAGAAGAGGATCAAGCCAGAGCTTTGGTGCAAAGCCTGAATGATGCTCAGTTGGGTATAGCCCTAATTGCCAAACGAGCTTATCCTGAGATCATTACCGGAAATGATCGAAGGGTTGGATTAGAAGATTACGAAGGACTCCCCTACAGCCAGCTGACAGAATCACAGCAAATGGCACTGATTGACCTCATTCAATTATACCTAAATAACAATACAGAGAAAGTTGCCCAGGCTCATTGGAAGGTGATACAAGAAGCAGGGGTAGAAAAATTGTTTTTTGCTTGGGCTGGTGGCGTTGAGAAAGGTGAAAAGCATTATTATAGAATACACGGGCCCCGCTTGCTCATCGAATATGACAATACACAGAACGGAGGTAATCACGTACATTCCGTTTGCAGAGATCCAAGTAATGATTTTGGTGAAGATGCACTACGTCGCCATTACGAAACCCACCAGCATTGATCAGAAGAAACAAATAGATGGAATTAGCACAATGGTATACCTTATTGTTAAGGGCTGAATTCATTCTGGCTATCTTAACCTTTGTTTCTTTGTTCTTTATTTCCGCACCTTATGGCCGGTTTGAACGCAAGGGATGGGGGATTACGCTTCCTGCGAAATATGCTTGGATGATTATGGAGTCGCCAGCTATGCTAATTCCTCTATATTTCTTCTTCGCTTTTGCCGATAAACAACAGCTTGTGCTCATTCTTTTCTTGCTGATCTGGCAATTCCATTATGCGCACCGGACTCTTATTTATCCCTTTCAAAAATCTGGTGGTAATAGACCTTTTCCATTGGCTTTGGTTGGAATGGCGATAGCCTTTAATTGCATGAATGGGGTGGTCATCAGTTATTCAGTTTTCGTGAAGAATACTTACGCCACCGACTGGCTTTTTCAATGGCCTTTTGTTTTGGGCTTATCGATCTTCCTCTTAGGATATTGGATCAATAAACGATCAGATTCTATTCTCAAGAACTTAAGAGCACCGACAGAGACTACCTATAAGATACCATATGGAGGCTTATTCAAGTGGGTCTCTAATCCGCACTATCTGGGAGAGATTCTCGGATGGTGTGGCTGGGCTATTCTGACTTGGTCAGTGGCTGGCTGGGCTTTTGTGGCTTACACTTTTGCTAATTTAGCACCTAGAGCATTGGCGCATCACCAATGGTATAAAGCCAATTTTGAGGACTACCCCTCCAACCGGAAGGCATTGATACCCTTCATTTGGTAGGCCAAATAGTACAGACTTCTGATTTAATACTTCCTTGGTACTAATACAAGCTCTCTTGGTCGAAAGCCTAGGAATCTCAGCTCAAAAAAGTCATAACTTTCTTTTATCACAGCATTGGCTGCTGCAGCAATATTCCTTAAACCTGTCAGTATCCGAATTATGGGTAAAAGCGATTTTTCTTTTTACAATACACGGAAGTACAAGCTAGTTCTTTGTCTGAGCGTAACTTTTTTCTTCTACTTCTTTCTTATTTATTTTCTACCCTTTGGAGTAGATAATTACAATCCCAATCATCAATATACCCGTACGTTCTTGTTCGAAATTTTCAAGTTCGCACTGGCAATTTTTGCTTTTTTGACAATCAACGAATTTGTTCTTCGGCCTTTCTTCATGAAAAGAACGGTACCTAAACACATTGTGTATTGGAGTATTTGGACCTTGCTTCTATTAAGTACGGTGATATTCTTTCTTTATAATTACTTAGGCAACTGGCATGACTATCGTTTAAGAAGTTATCTCGGTTTTCTAGTGGATTGCTCCGCCGTCTTGATCTTTCCCTTAATGGGTACATTTTTCTTTTTCAAGCACCAGAATCTACAAAGCCAAATAGGCCATTTTTTAACTACAAAAGTGGCTTTGTCAGAAGCAGATGTTCTCGTCAACTTCAAAGGACAAGGCAACAATGACCAGATTACATTGGCATTATCTAGTTTTCTTTTTGGCAAGGCGCAGAACAACTATGTGGAGTTGTTCTATTTGGAAGAGGGACAGCTTAAGAAATTCCTACTGCGCTCCTCTCTTCGAAACCTGGTAGATTCCGTTCAGGTTCCCGCGATAAGTAGATGCCATCGATCGTATATGGTGAATTTACTAACGGTAAAGGCCATCAAGCGGGGAAGTCAGGAGATGAATCTATGTCTGGACCCCTTTGATACCAGTGTGCCCGTCTCCAAATCTTACAGACAAAGGGTTATAGAGAACCTTCAAGACTTAAATGCTTTTGCCTAAAAGGAAAGCTTTTTCTTTTACAAGCTATCATTCACAACAAATGGACAACATTCACCACAATTAGCGCTGTAAACGTGATTCTTTGAATGCTTGCGGACTTTATTTGTACCAATCAAATTTTTGAAAAAGTCTAAAAGTAAAATCATGATCACAACCAAATCAATAGCTTCTACAAGGCTTAGTTTTGTAACGTTACTTTGTCTTTTGATTCCAATTGCAGCTACGCTTCATGCGCAAGAAAGTACACAAGAAATATTGCAGCATTTCGTCGATAGTTATAAGACCGATCATATGGCTCATACGGTTTCATTTGGCATTAGGGTTGGAGAAGATTGGTGGTCAGTCCAATCGACCCGGAAACAATCAGCTTATGCGGTGGGTAAGAAAAAACAATACGCCTTTCATAATTTTGGGCCTCATGAGGTGAGCTTAGTAACTGGACAGCCAAGCACTCCTACTTGGTATTTCCATTTTGCGAATAGGAAAGTCCTAGATAACATCTACCAGAAGAAATGGACTGCCTCTACAGCTTCTGCCAAGTCCTTTGGAACTGATATTGTAGGTTTGAATGTGAGAGATATGGAGGGGTTCAAGAGTGGTATTAAGGAGGATGCCATTGCCTATGAGGTGATGGAACACTTTTGGAAAAGAGATCCTGTAGAAATCACGTATTTTACTAGGGATGCTTCTTTGCCTACTCATGGCGTAGATCACGTTGGTTTGTATACCATGAAGGATAAAAGGATTGGATGGTTCAGCATTGGGCCTGAGGAAGCGGCGAATGCCGAGAGGGGTTTGGATAAAGGACAGGTTCCTAATTTGTTCATCATAACCAAAGGGAAAGGAAGAGCGGAATTAGGTAATCAAGAAGTTGAATTAAAGCCGGGTATGAGTGTTTTTATTGGGCCATATGTGAAGCATGTACTTTACAACCCATATGATGAGCCATTGGAGGGGATTATCGTTCTGTTTGGAGATAATGGTGATTACATTCATGGTAAATCCTACCTCGATCTACTAGAGCAGCAACATGCCTTCTATGAGCGTTATGACTTGAGCAGAACGAAGGATCAAAAATAGTCCTTTATGCAATTAACCGACGGTAGGTAAAGAGACCTCTTTACAACTCCATGCTTAACTCCAGGGTATCCCCAACATTAAGTTCACGCCATTGTTTTACCAGCATTCTGAGTTGTTCGCGCATAATAGATAGTTTATCTGCAGTTAGACTGGTAGGAATATTTAACCCGCGGGCTGACATAGCTTGTTCTAATAAGGTTAGAAATTCCTCTTGTTCCCCAGAGTTGAATAATTCTACTTGTAATTGGTTAACGATAAATTCGGTTTGAAGTGATTCTTTCGGGAGATTTTCTGGAATGAGCGCAATTGGACGTTGATCACGTGGTTTTTCAAAATCTAGAACCGTGTAGCCTTGATTAATTAAGCCGTAGAAGGCCTCTTTGAACTCTAAGACTGTTTCTACGACATAATGTGCTAAGTCGTGTACTTCTAATCCCGGCCGAATTTTGGTAAAGGTGGAGCTACCGTCGGTTCGATGAAGGGTCAATACTGCGGATTGATCCTTCTGTTTTTTGAACTGTAGTCTAAGCGGCATCTAATCAATATTTATATCCTCAAAACTAACAGACTGCTGGATATTACTACTATATTCAGCCTTATGGATCAACTACAAGGAAATAACAATAGTTCCCGAGGAAAAATCATCTATTTGGCAGACCCAATGTGTTCCTGGTGTTACGGATTTCGCGGCGAGATTACGAAACTGAAGGATGCCTATGCAGATCAGATGGATTTTAGTTTAATTATGGGAGGCCTCCGCCCTGGTGGAGGAGATCCTTGGAATCAGAAAATGAAAGATTTTTTGCGGCATCATTGGGAAAAGGTAGCTGAGGTTAGTGGTCAGGCATTTCAGTATGATTTGTTGGAGTGGGATGAGTTTCTGTATGATACCGAGCCTTCTTGCCGATCCGTTTGTGTCGTAAAGCAATTGTCTCCAGAAAAGGCGTTTGACTTTTTCAAGGAGGTACAGTACCGCTTTTATTTTGAGAACCAAGACCCTAAAGATGTATCATTCTATGAGCCAATTTGCCAATCTGTAGGTGTCGATTTTAATGATTTCCGAGATGCCTTTTCTTCGGAGGAATACAAAGCGCTGACCCGTCAAGATTTTGAACAGTCTCATGAATGGGGAATTCGCGGATTTCCAAGTGTGGTGATCAGCTGGAATAATCGCCTTGGCTTACTTAGTAATGGGTACGCATCATATGCTGAAATGGAAAATCGGATGGAAAAATTACTCGCTAAACTAAGTACTGCCGCATGATATTACAATGGATTAGTGTGATTCTAATGGGTGCCTTCTATATGTTTGCTGGATATAGCCATTTTCGCAACCCTAAGTTCTTTTTGAAGATCACGCCCAAGTGGGTGCCAGCTCCTGAGCAGGTGAATGTCTTCGTTGGTGCGGTGGATATCCTTCTAGGTTTACTCATCATAATTCCTCAAACAAGATCTTTGGCTGCTTGGGGGGTGATTGCTTTGCTAATTGCAGTTTTTCCGGCCAATGTGTATCATTTTCAAAAATCTTTGAAGAAAGGGAAATTTGTCTGGCCGACCCTCATACGATTACCTATTCAGTTCTTGCTCATTTACTGGGCTTACAGTATGACCTAAAGGAAAATACAAAGACTTAGTGCCATAATTCTGTCTCAGAGGCCGAGATATAGAACCCTCATTCTATCTTTTTGACAGGCCTCTAATCTCAAAAAATAGATCAGCTTGGGGTGAATTAATTCTGTTCTAACAGATCTCCTTACGAATTCTCGAAACTTCCCTACGAATTCTCAAACTGCTTGGCTTTTGGGGGCTTTCTGCCTGTACTTTTGAATCGATACAAGCATTTATTAATTCCAAAAGCACAGACATGAAAACATCCTGGATAGCAATGCTAATGGTATTGCTAATTAATCCCATCCTAGCACAAGACACACAAGAAGAAGATAAGACCCTTTCACCTTACTTCATGGTTATAGGTGACCAAAAAGGCGTCGATCAATTGCCCCTATTGTCAACCTCTGCGGACGTGAATATTGCTGGCGTGATTGCAGATGTTACGATTACCCAAGTGTATAAAAATAATGGACAGAAGCCCATTGAGGCCATTTACGTATTCCCTGCTTCCACCCGCGCTGCTGTTTACGATATGGTTATGACCATTGGGAATCGAACGATACAAGCAGAAATCAAGGAAAAGAATCAAGCCAAGGCAGAATACGAACAAGCCAAAGCGGAAGGGAAACGAGCTTCTTTGCTGGAGCAAGAACGGCCTAATGTTTTCCAAATGAATGTCGCTAATCTAATGCCTGGTGATCGCATAGAAGTGGTACTTAAGTACACGGAAATGTTGGTGCCTGAGAATGGTGTCTATGAGTTTGTATACCCTACCGTTGTCGGCCCGCGATACAATGAATCATCGGGAGTTGAAAACCAGTTTGTTGCGAATCCTTATCAGCAATCAGGAGAATCCCCCTCATATAACTTTGATATCGATGTTTATTTATCAGCAGGCCTTCCGATTCAAAATATTAGCTCAACTACTCATAAGGTAACTATCGACTATGAGGGACGAAAAGCAGCTGAAATAGCCTTGGACCCATCAGAAAAGAGTGGCGGGAATCGAGATTATATTCTCCAATACCAATTGAGCGGCGGAGAGATTGAATCAGGTATGCTGCTGTATGAACACAAAGGCGAGAACTACTTTCTCACCATGGTTCAACCCCCAAAACGAGTTACGCCAAAGAATATCCCAGCCAGAGAGTACGTCTTTATTGTTGATGTTTCCGGTTCAATGAGAGGGTTTCCATTGAATATATCCAAAAAGCTCTTGAGAGACTTGATTGTTGGTCTACGCCCCACTGACCGCTTCAATGTCCTCTTGTTTTCCGGAAACTCTGGTTGGTTGGCTGAGGAATCGATCGAGGCTACAGAAGTAAATGTCGAAAAGGCAATCAACGTGATTGATAAACAGTACGGAGGAGGGGGAACACGTCTACTCCCAGCCATGCAAAAGGCTCTAGCTATGCCACGTTGTGATGATAAATTATCTCGTTCAATGGTAGTAGTGACGGACGGCTATATCAGCGTGGAGCAAGAGACTTTCGACCTCATTCGCAATCGACTGAACGAATCTAATCTTTTTACTTTTGGAATTGGAGCAGGGGTAAATAGACATTTATTGGAGGGCATGGCTCATGTAGGTATGGGAGAACCATTGATCATTACAGCTCCTGAAGGGGCACATGAGAAAGCGGAAGATTTTAGACAGTACATCAGTCAGCCGGTCTTGTCACAAGTAAATGTGGAATTCGAAGGCTTTGAAGCTTATGATATCCAACCCTCTTCGGTACCTGATGTTTTGGCAGATCGCCCCATCTTGATATTCGGTAAATACAAAGGGAAACCCGAAGGAAAGATTCGTATCAAAGGATATACTGGCGCTGGTCCTTTTGAAAAAGTATTTGATGTTGGACAATACCAAACTTCCCGAAAAAATGCTGCGCTTCGGTACCTCTGGGCAAGAGAGAAGATTCGCTTACTCGATGATTACAATCAAGTTTCCCATTCCGATGAGCGCATTGCTGAAGTTACTGAACTCGGTCTAAAATACAATCTGATAACCGCCTACACTTCTTTTATCGCCGTAGACAATGAAATAGTAAGAGATGAAAATGGCGACATCGTCAGTGTTAAGCAAGCATTACCACTTCCATCAGGAGTAGAAAATACGGCTATAGGCTTTGATGGAGCTATCGAAGGAATAGTAAGAAAACACAAAACCCCTAAGGCGCGCCCTCTGAAATTAACCGTTGAACAAGCTAAAAGTGGACTAGGACAATCTACGAATGAGCTACTACAGAAAGAATTACAGACCTTCCTGGATCAATTGTCACTATGTCCAGTTGATACCAAAGCGGATACCTTTGAAATGGCGATTACGCTTGATGTACTTGGTAGGATTTTGAGTGTGGAAGTTGCCAAGGTAGATGAGGAATTATCGAAGTGCTTGCAAGCCTCTTTAGAAAAACATTACCTCTTCAGTTGCTTCCATACTCAACAGATTACGCTTGAATTTGAGTTGACAGCGAAGTAAACATTGTTGTCTAATTTATTCTCTAACAAAGTATGCACAGTCCTATGAAAAGGTCATTTCAAATCTTTAGCCTATTGTTGGGGAGCTTGCTCCTCTTCTTGACCTGGTCTTTCCAGCCTGCAATAGCGCAGTTGGGGAGTGAAAACCAAATGAAAAATGAACTATCCGCATTGCCTATTCCCTATACTGCAAGACAGGATATCACTTTCCTTTTAGGAAAGGACAAGGACTATAATAATCCTTACTTCAAGCAGGCAAGCCGCTATTACCGGCAACACCCTGAGGACCAAACGGAGTTTGTAATAGATACGTGCCAATCTTTGTTGGCCGTGAGAAATTACCTGAATGAACATACTCCTAACAATGGTCGCCCGTGGGGAAAGATCAACTTGGTTTTCCATAGTAATGAATGGACGGGGATGGGGGTGCCAACCCTGCCCGGAGGTAAGCGAACGACGGAGGCATCCCTGGCAAATGCTATTGGTCAGGGAGTGTTTCCTCCACTAGATAAAGATGTAGTAGATGCGTGTACAGAAATGGTCTTTCATGGCTGTGCATTTGGTCGGAACGAAGGGCTTTTGACGGCCCTTCGCGCCGCTTTTATTCCGCGTGAAGTAGAAACTACTATAAGCGCTTCTCCTTACTTCGTAATTTTTGATGAGCAACGGAATGGATACCCCAAACGCTATCTGGCTGACTATTGGTATACATTTTACCGTACAGGAAACCGGCCGGTGGATAGCCAATTAGTGAGTCAACTTAAGCGAAAATATCCGGATGTAGTAGTGGATTGGGCCGCTGCATTGCAACAGCAACAGGCCACCTATGGAGAAGATGCCTTCCACTATACTTTTAAAGTTCCCATCGTGTGGACGGTCACCTATCCCAATGCTGCTGATCGTCCATCCATTAAGACCTGGAAGGAGCAGCGTCGATGGTTGGATCAACAAAATGAAATGCAAGCGATTTTTGAAAAATACCAAATTCCGGAACATCAATTCAGTTGGTACCTGAGATATGTAGATCATGAATTCGAGGATGGCTCCAAAGAACCAGCGATCAAGGCAGTAGGTTTTTGTACGGTGCTTTGCGTTTTGCAGGAGGTGAAAAATCCTGTGGCAAGCTTAGTAGTCAAGTAGTTTGGTCAATTGATTTCAGAAGTTTCTGTCTTAGGTGAGGACAAATGTATTAAGAAAAACGTTTATGTATTGTATTTTGGATTAGGTGTTGATTTTTCCGAATACATCAAGAAGCTGACAAAAAATCAGAAAAAAAATGCTTCTGATACATAACCGTAAAATTTAATAAGATTTACCCACGTTAAAGAATCAAAAAAGATAGAAATATGTCAAGAAAAGAATTGTCCTTATTCCTGTTCTTATGCCTAAGCGCGCTAACCATACATGCACAGCAAACACAAGTCATCGAAAAATATATGTCCAAATTTGAAGAAGGGTTTGAATTCGAGCCTGGTCTCTATACTTCTTTAGATGATTGGAAGAATAATGAACCATCCATCCCGATCTATTGGATCATCGGTTACGAACCAGATGGTAGTGATCCCAAGACTTTCTTGAGCCAAGAAATGAAAAAGAAAAGTATTGATTGTATCGACCCAGAAGGTCGTACCTTCAAAATCAAGCCTAAAAAACTGTGGGGCTATAGCGATGGCGAAAATGTATATAAGGACACATATCAATTGACAAAAGTAGGTTCTATCTGTTACTTTATTGAGGGCAATGGTAAAGGAGGCGGAGTAGACATGTCCGCAATGACGGCAAAAGGAGATGAAGCAGAATATACCCCTCCGCCAAAAGGAGCCAAGGAATATCTCTTCGATTTCAATACAGGTAAAATGATGAAATATAGCGCAAAGAGCTTTGAAAAGATCATTGCCAAGGATGGTATCTTGTTAACTGAATTTACCAAAAGAGACAAGCGTGAAAAGGAGGAAATTTTCCCCTTTATTGCCAAGTTTAACCAGCGCCATCCGATTCACTTCAAGGTTGAAAAACCATTGGAGGAAGAAGAAGAGGGTTTAGAAGAGGCAAAACCTGAAGGTGTAAACAACTAGAGCGACATAAGATATTATAATACAATATTATTGAAGGCATCGAAGGAATATAGCTCCTTCGATGCCTTTCTATTTTATTTACAGCCCAAATCCTGGGCGGATTGTTGGTCATTGTTCGGGAAGCAATTACCAGAAAGAATGTGTGGCGGCTGGTATCTACCCAAATCTGGATCTCTTAACGAAACCTCCAAAAAGGTTGTTAGCTGATCAATTTCTTCTTCTGTTAGGTTAAGCGGGCGAAAGTCTTTAGGCAGCTGACTACTTAATACATTCGGGTTTTCTGCTGCCGCTACATTTTTGTAGTTGACCACCTCTCTGACTGAGGTAAAACTACTGCCATGCCCATAAAAAGGAGAATCTGCCAAGTTATATAATTGAGGGACTTTAAACTTATAGAAATCCCAGGGGCGATTCGTGAAGCTTGCCCGGCCTAAATTTGCTTTATCCTCTAGCGATGTACCCATGGTTGGGAGGGCAGTAGTGGCCAAGTCGTTCATGCCCAGAGCATAAAAATTCATGGAATTTAGTGCTGGGCCAGTATGACAACTGAAGCACTGTGCTTTCCCAAAGAACAAGATGGCACCTAACTTTTCATCTCTACTCATGGCATTTTCTTTACCATTTAACCATTCTTGAAAGGGGGCTTGATTAGCTAGTACAGTACGTTCATAGGCGGCGATGGCCAGACCAGCCATTTCCCGAGAGTATCTATTGCTAATAGGAACATCTGAGAAGACTAGATCGAAAGCCTGTTTGTACCCCAAGGATTCCACTATCTCTTCAGTTATCTCCAATCGGTGGACTTTTAAGCCCGCAATAGCTTGGGTTTCTAATCCTTCATATCCCAGGTGATTGACTTCTTTAGGCGTCCCTTCCGTCCAAGCATATTCAGTATCTCGATTCATGCCGGTCGCCCCAAACTGTCCATTCCAAAGTGTGATTCTTTGATAGGCACCATTCATAGCTGATGGTGTGCGTATGGGTTGTACATCAAGTTCCTCCTCTGCGTAATGGTGAGCCACCACTCTACCTTCCCCATTTTTACCAAAACCTATGCCTCCTTCACCTATACCTTGGTGCCTTCCAGCTTGAAAACCCGCGCTGGCAAAATGACAGGAAGCGCATGAATAGGTACCCGTTCCGCTCTCTAACATAGCCGCTTGAGCAATGCCAGTTTCATGAAAAAGCATTTGGCCAAGATCTACCTTATTAGTAGTTATTGGATTTTTTGGGTCCTGTGGAATACTGCTGTAATCATTGCTTTCAGGTAGTTTAAAGAAGGAAGTACTTCCGTTGGGTGCCGCTTCTTCCAATAGTTGATTGAGGTCAAAGTCAACTCCCCCTTCCTTAATTCCTTCTTTTTGGCATGCAACAGAAAACAGTAGCAATGAAATTGCTAGGAGTTTAGAAATGATTGTAAAGTTCTTCATGTAAACAAACGATTTAGACAAAAAATGAAATCTGTCCTTAGTGTGTCCAAACGTTTGTATATTCTGAATAAAAGAGGGGATGGCTGCCAATGTAGGGCAGGTCTTAAGACGATTGTTTACTGGATGTGAGTTTGCTTAGATTGACTAGAATAGCAGAAAAATGGGGGGAGTTTCGTATTCAACTACAAGTTACATTATTATTAATGTATATTCAAGATGCCCTAACATTAATTTCCACTTTGACGCATACTTTACTGTTGCCGCAAGGAACGGATAAAATCAAAAAAGAACAGGATTAGTTTAATTCCGGCTGGAAATTAGTATTATCGTTGGCATAAGCCAACTTTTATGAAACAAGATCCTTATTTGCTTACCCAGGACCGGATTGCTGCGCCGCCGGTTCGTTTCCGTGATAAACTAAAGTATCTAGGCCCTGGATTCGTGTTATCTGCTTCCATTGTAGGATCTGGTGAACTTATAGCTACTACTACTTTGGGGGCCGAAGCTGGCTTTATTACCTTCTGGGTTATAATCATTAGCTGCTTGGTAAAAGTAGCTGTGCAGCTGGAGTTTGGTAGGCATACCATCATGACGGGAGAAACAGCTATGCAAGCTTTCAACCGCCTGCCAGGGCCACGTTTTGGCAAGGCCAAATGGCCGATATGGGTGTTTTTCTTTTTGATGGTCGTGAAAATTCTACAGGTCGGTGGTATCCTGGGCGGAGTCGCCATTATTTTGCATCTAACCTTTCCCGCCTTACCCTTGTGGATTTGGGTAAGTCTCATAGCGATAGTTGTCTCTCTGATGATCTTCCGGGGATATTATAGCTTCATTGAGAAGTTTTCCTTGATCATGATTGCCGTCTTTACCATCTTCACTTTTATATCCTTGTTTTTTCTTAACGGTACGCCTTATGCCATTCAATGGGAAGATGTACAGGCAGGTTTAGGTTTTAATCTACCCAAGGAGGCGGTGGCAGTAGCTTTTGGAGCCTTTGGGATTACTGGCGTGGGAGGGGACGAAATCATAGCTTATACCTATTGGTGTTTGGAAAAGGGCTATGCCGCTAAAACGGGGCCAAGTGAAGACGGAGTAGATTATCAGAATCGGGCTAAAGGCTGGATGAATGTTATGTATCTGGATGCTATTCTAGCAATGGTTGTATACACCCTCGTGACTGCGGCATTCTACTTGCTAGGGGCGGCAGTACTCCACGCTCAGGGGGAGGTACCGGAAGGTTATCAGATGGTGGAAACATTGTCAAGTTTGTATACGGAAACACTAGGTGCTGGGGCCAAGACTGCTTTTATGCTAGGGTCCTTTATTGTCCTCTTTTCTACTCTTTTTGCTGCTTTGGCCGGCTGGACCCGGCAGTTCTCGGATATCTTTGGCCAAATAGGTTGGATTGACTTTTTTGATCTAAAGCAAAGGCAAAGATCTATTGCTGTTTTGGCCTGGGTATTTCCGGTACTTTGGGGTGCATTTTTCCTCTTTATAGAAATGCCAGTTTTTATGGTGCTCACTGGAGGAATAGTAGGTTCGCTGATACTCTTTTTAGTTGTCTTTGCCGCCTTGCACTTTCGGTATCGAGAGACGCCTGCTTATTTTCAACCCAGCCGGATGTACGATATTTTCTTTTGGTTAAGTATCGTATCAATCGTGTCAGTTGGGATATATGGCATTGCAAAATTACTATAGTGAATAATACGCTTGCAGCTGCAACTTCTATACTATCTTGACCGTCTTTTAAGGGATGATGGAAACCTTTCAAGCAGAATTAGACTGGTTGTCTACCCTGATTCTTTGCGGGATACTGCAATGTTTAGGCTTGCTATATGTTTTATGGTCCAAGCCAAGATGGGCTGGTCAGCTGGCCTTATTGGGGTTATTCTCAGCACTTTTGTTACTACAATTAGAAGCTTTCCTCATTCATACTGGATATCTATTCTATACCCCACATCTACTAAATATTTCCGCCCCATTTCTGCTTACCCTGGGTCCTTTTACCTGGTGGTATTTTCTAAGCTCTACCCGTCAAGAATTGACGCCTAGTCTATGGCTTCACTTTTTGCCAGCCTTGCTGTACTTCTTTTATTCCTTTTTCTTTTACTTACAACCTGCCCAGTATAAGATCTATGCTTTGATCGCACAATTTCACGGGCATGTAGAGATGGAGAGAGTTTTTCCCATCTGGCGGACTGATCCATGGGGGATCCAGGGTTGGGTAATTGTTGAGGGAGCTAGCCTACATTTGCTGAGCTATGGCATATTAACGTGGCTTTTAATTGGCAAAAGAACAGCAGGGAAAAAACAGACACGCTTGCTTTTTTTGAGCGGCATATTAGCTTGCGCCGGCATGATCATGCTGCTCTCGGAAGGCGGTGTGATCAATGGTGTCAATATTTATTCAACCTTGCTGCCCGATTACTTTCCCAAGTTGTTCAGTTCTGTTCTAGTGTATACGCTCTCTATTCTGATGCTGAAAAATGGAGATTTCTTTGGTAAACCTAAGGCGAGATATCGGAAATCTGGACTCCAGGACAGCCTGCGCCAACGGAAGATTCAACAGCTATTGGCATTATTCGAAAAGGAAAAACCATTTCTTCAACAATCCTACAGCCTCGCTCAATTAGCGGACCACCTGAGTTTATCTCCTCACTTGACATCTCAATTAATCAATGAGGGTCTGCAAAAGAAGTTCTTTGAATTGATCCACGATTATCGCATAAAAGAAGCTAAGATTCAGTTGGTGCAAAAAACTGAGCCACCCAAGATGGAATATTTGGCCTATGCATTAGGATATGGCTCGAAATCTGCCTTTTATTCGGCCTTTAAAAAAGTGACGGGTTTAACCCCCCTTCAATACCGCAAGCAAAATCAGTTCTAGTACTTCCCGGTCCGTCAGTACTCATTACTTTGGTTCTTTGTTGATCTGAATGCAGACTTTCCTGAATATTCAGACAAAAAGACATGATCATTCGACTGAAGAACTTATCATTACTAAGCATTTGCTTATTGATCAACTTCTGCCTTTATGCACAGATTCAGGACTTGACTCCAGAGCAGTGGCTGGAGGATTTACAATACTTAGAAAACAAGTTGAACAAGCAATTCAAAAATCCTAATCCGGATCTTCCCGTAGTTCTTTTCGACGGTTTGCAAAGACTAAAGGGGCAAGTAGGACACTTATCCAACGAGAAGATGGCCATTGAATTGGGCAAAACCTTGGCTACTCAACAAGATGGTCATACAGAATTAGACCTCATGCAGACAGCTGTAGGGTTTAATCGATTTCCACTCAATTTTTACTTTTTCGGTAAAGATCTATTCATCGTGAATGCGAATACTGACCATCAAAACTTGTTGGGCCAACAAGTGCTCGCATTTGAAGGGGTGGACATTGATGAGCTATACCAACGTCTTATACCCATCATGCCGGCGGATAATAAAATGGAAACCATACATATGGCTCCGGTCTACATGATAGCTCCCCGCCTCCTATTTGAATTGGGCCTAATTTCTAATCCAAATTCGGTAATACTACAATTGGCTGATGGTACCGAGGCTAAGATTGTTGGGTTGACTATAGAGGAATATCAGAAGCAGGAATGGAAGAATGTTAAGGATCAAAAAGATTTGACCTATCCGCTATATCTGCGTCACAGAAACAAATCCTATTGGCATCAATACCTCGATGAGAACAACATTTTCTACTTTAAGTACAATCGGGTAAAGAATCAAAAAGGAGAAAAGAGCATAGCGGGGTTCACGAAGGAGATGTTTGCCGAAATAGATCGTATTCGTCCCGATAAGCTGGTTATTGACATGCGGAACAATCGAGGGGGGAATTACAACTTAAGTAAGCCACTCATCAAAGGTATTTTGAAGCGTCCTTGGCTAAATCAAAGTGGTAAAATCTTCATTTTTACTAACCGCACTACCTTTTCAGCGGCAAGTGCCACTACCCTTTTCCTTAAGCGAGATGCTAAAGTTACTATTGTTGGTGAGTGCTCCAGAAGCAAACCTAACGGCTCACAGAATAGTGAGGTTATGGAGTTGCCAAACTCCCACTTGAGAATATCTTATACCAACCGATTGATAGTGCATTGGCCGGAAAAGGGGAAAGAGAAGCTTCCTCCTTTAGATGTTCCTATAGCCTTGCGTTTTCAGGACTATGCTACAGCAAAAGATCCTTTGTTGGATTGGGTGTTGGCACAATAAAAAAGGCGCGGAGAAAAATCGCTTCTCCACGCCGATACACACATTTGAAACACTATTATTACACGCTTTTATTCTTTAGCTATTCATCTATTTCTTGAGGATCATCTTTTGGGTGAGGCTGAGGTCATCAGATTCCAATCGATAGTAAATTAATCCTTCGACCTGCAGTTGACTAGCATCCACGGCTACTTCGTGATATCCATGGTCATACATGCCATTTATCCGATGGATTAATCTACCATTCAAGTCGAAGAAGCTTAAAGTGGCTGCTCCTGCCTTCGGCAAGTAGAAAGGAATAATGGTCTCCTGACTGAATGGATTGGGACGGTTTTGCATTAATTGCATCGTCTCAATTCCTTCGGTTGATCCAGGGGTGAGGAAGGATAGCTTCAGGACTCCTTCTTGGCCACCTTTTAAATAAACCTCCACAGGTGTTATGCGATTACTCACATCTAGCCAATCTTTGAGTTGACCATCCTTTTGTGCTCGGAAGCGAAAGGAACCAACGATCTCATCGGATACATCATCTTCAATATTCCACGAAAATGGGATTAATCCGAAGTCGACTTCTCTCAGGTTCATATGTTCTTCCTTCAATACCCCAGGCTCCAAGCCTTCCCATAGTAAAGCGTCAGGATCGAATTGGAGGGTTCCTTGGAACCCTAGGATCTTCTGCAACTGCTTGGATCTAAGTTGGACAGTTACTACCTCTCCTCTTCTGATTTCTTGGTTCTCAAGTTCGAAGGGGAAGGAAACATCGCTCTGTCGAGGCTCCAGACCTTCTAGGCGATTAGGAACGGCATTGCCATTGATATCACCGACCTTCACAGCGATGAAATCCAGGTGTTCTTGATCTCCCTGCGGGGCATCAACCTTGATGCTTTCCGGGAAAGTTTCACTCCAAGGGTTTTCCGGCCTTGGGAACTGATAGTCTGCATCTACAAAACGCCAACTGGTATTCCCGCCAAAATTGTCTCTGATTCCCAAGATGAGTTGTCTTAGCAACACCACATCCAAAGTGGTTACAGTGTTGGAGTGGTTGACGTCAGCTGCAATGATCTTGTAAGGACTGCCGAGCTGGTGATCACCCAAAATATGCCTGGAGATGATCACCAAATCAATGGTTGAAACTCCATTGTTGAAATCGTAATTTAGTTCTGGCCGAATCACGTATTGATCAGTAGCATCCAGGTTTTCTAGCAGGTAATTACCTTGTAAGTTTGTAGGGCCATACATGGGCATCTCTTCGCCAATTTCCAGCATGACACCTTGTACAGGTTCTAGTTCATCAGTCATTACTTCTCCCGAGAAACTCACCAAGGGGTTCGGGTTGCAGATTGCTTCCGAGTTAATTACAGAAATGGTGGTCGTACAAAAGCTATAATTCGGTCCGCCAGTAGTTCCGTCAGGCTGTATCTGTATGGGATTATCGGCGCTGTCCCAAGCATAGACTTGTACCTCAACCATTTCATCTACATCATCACACGTGAGGACTATGGCTTCTTCATTTGGATCAGGTATAACTTGGCCATTATCTATATCTATGGATTTATGGATCGAGAATCTTACTGGGCCAGAACAATCATCGATATTGGCGGCCAAGATGGATGTGGCTAGGATGGATAGTGCTGCCAAATCTAGATCCCCGTCTCCATCAGCATCGATAATTGGATCCTGAGGCAATAATTCTACAGAGAAAGGTATCCTACAGCTCGGTATATTAACTTGGCAATCTACTACCTCAAAAGGGGCTTCAATCGAGAAGGGATTGTCACAACCATCTGTAACTTGTATTAGGAAGGAATGCTCGCCCATCGGAAAATCACCCGTAATTCTATAGGTGGGGAAAATCCCCAGGATGTCTTCTGCTGGGATTTCTCCATCTAGGTTGCCATCTTCATCCATATCAATCCAGGCGCGTATATTCGTTCCTTCCGGGGAACAAGCCTCTGTAACCGTAAATTGTAAGTCTACAAATCCACTACAATTATCAAGATTATTGGTACAGAATAGGGTGTCTGGTTCCAGTTCCACTGAGGGAGCTACGAGGTCGAAAATGACAATCTCCTGAGTGTATTCCCAATATCCGGTAGAGGCAGCGGTACGCCAGTGACCTTCTGGATTTACACCTCCGCAGGAATCCCCGACTTGATCTTGACTGGGGATCGCATTATATGGGTCACCATCCCGGTCTACGAAGGCGGTATCATTTGAAATAATTACCCATACAGCTTCTTCACCTTCTTCTTCATCACAATCTTCGTTTCTACTGATGATCACAGGATCCGAAGAATCCGTATGGATACATTGATCTTCGACTCTATACGTTCGGAATATCTTTTTACAAGCTTCCGAGGTTTGGAAAACTTCATCTTTTACACTGATGATCAGTGATTCGCATCCTTGTTGAATGATTTCCAAGGTGTCGACGACAGGATCAGAGCACTCCTGGAATACATCTTTGGGAAACTTAATGCTGTAACCTGGTGCAGCAGCGATGGATACCGTCTGTTTACACTCATCCTCGGAGCTGTTGCCAAAGTCGTCCGTTAAAACAAAGAATCGTTCAATTGTACCCGCTCCGCAAGCATCCAAGTTGACAATAGGGGCTAATTCACTAGTTGTGAAAGAACCACAGTTATCTGAACCTGTTGGGTATCCAAACAGGGCCGCCAGTTGGGTGGTATCTGTCGGATCAAAGTCTTGAGCTAGGAAGCTGCAGGTGACAGCAATATCATCGGGTGGCGTACAATCAGGATCGGCTTTGTCAGTCACAGAAACAAATGTCATGCATCTATTGTCGTTACCAAAAATATCCGTTATCGTCAGTTCAACCATCACCATTTGCCCTGCGTCACAACAGTTAAATGGAATTTCTTCTCCTCTTTCCGTCCAATAAGCTTCTATTGAATCACAGGTTTCTGGATCTCTTTCATACATACGGCGGATGAGCAAATCTTGGATATTGCAATTGTCTTCGCTTCCCTCATTGACATCCTCTGCATCCAGAAAGGCCAGGCCGCTTCCTCCCAGCGAAACGATCAGGTTGTCATCACACACAGCGGTGGGTTCTTGATCATCATTGGTGCATAGGGGAAAATCAGCGATGCTTTGATTTCCGCATTCATCTGTTACGCGATAACGAACGAGGTGACAACCTAGGGGAAGTATTACTGTGCGGTTAGAGTCGGCGGGGATGGTGATCAGGACTTCTTCTGAACCATCATCCAACAGTATTTGGGTTTCTACCACCCAATCAGAACAGTTGTCACTTACATCCGGCAAAGGAATAGTAAGTTCAGCTTCGCAATGCAAGGCGCTGGTCTCAAAATCGAGGTCAGAAAGATCCGCATCCACTTTGGGAGCTGCATTGTCCTCTAGGAAAATCACCTGATCGTAAAAAACTGGATTACCTGGATCACATTCGTCATAAAAGAACCAACGTCGATTGAAGACTCGAGATCCGCCACAGCTGGTCATGGCCATTTGATCATCATAGGTTGCAGTTAGGTTGCAGATGGACGGGCTAAGGGCAAAGGCACCCGAAAAAGTTCGTATCATTGGAAATCCGGTGAAATCTGGTGTTGGATTTCCTTCGTCATTTACGGGAAAGTCTTCATCACAATAAACAGTGATGAACTTACTAGGCGGAATAATATCACTTTGTTGCAAGGTGTTTAAAGTGATGGTTTGATCACAAGTAGTTTCATTGCCATTCTCATCCATTACGGTAAACTCACGATGAATGACTTTTGGGAAACAGTCCCCATTTTCAATTAATTCATCAATAAAAAAGAAGTCAACTTCTGAGCAATTGTCGCTTGCTTCTGGTTCCCCGGTATAGAGCAACGTTTCTTCTCTTTGTAGAAAAGAGGTATCATCAGTACAATATAATGGATGTACTAATTCTTCTTCAGTGGTTAGTAAGGAGTCGATTCGACCGGCTCCTGTTCCATAAATGGCCCAGGAGTAATCACCTTCTGTCAGTGGGTTTGCGGAACTAGTCAAGACAGTATAGAGTTTCCCCGCTTCGAGAAAAGCTGAGAAGCCAATTACATTCGGTTCGCCAACAAAGAAACCTTTACCATTATCGTGCTTTCTTCCCAATGCGGCATATCCTTGACAGGGGCCATTGAAAGCATTGAACTCACCTGGAAATAATATGGCTAGGCCCTTTCCAAAGTCTGCCATGAATTCAAAGGTGAAAAGGTCGCTCGTAGTCGGGCGGATGGTATCCAAATCGAAATAATGAAATCCCCCGATGGTATCAATTTGGTCAAGTAGGCATGAAAAGTTAGCGGGTATAAAACTGGCATCACTATCAGCCAAGTCTCCTTCCAAAAATTGGATCGACTGTTCAACCGTAACGGAGGTGATTGCTTCAGGGCACTCGGATTCTGGATTGGTATTGTCCACTACTTCTATTCTACCCATAGTGGAAAGCCCTCCAGCAACCGAACTCACTAGTACCATCAAGGTTTCACCGGCATACTCTCCAGTAACTGTGTTGCCAATCGGTACTCCATCGGGATCCAAGATATTTACGAGATAGTCCGTATCGATACAAGGATAAGTCCCTTCCAATATCATGTCGGGTACAATCACCGAGGCACAATCTGGCCCTAGCGGAACCTGAACTTTGAAGTTAGCTGCAAGAGAAGGAACACCTAATACTTCAACCTTGCGAACAAGGGTATAGATACAGCCAGGATCAGCTAAGTCATCCGAGGTAGCTTCCCCTGCATCAAAAGTATAAGTCACCTCATGTGTACCTGCACCTAATTCAAAAGGACTAAAAGTATTGGCTAGATCTCCATTAATTCTGAATTCACCAGTGCCAACAGCCCCATCCAGATCAACTTCCAACAAGGTCGGCAAGCTCGTAATGCAGTATTCATCTAGCAGGTTGACAAACTGAGGATCTGGGTAAGTGCAGTTAGCTTCTGCTTTCAACTCACTATCAATCCCATTCGCCACCACAACGGAGAAGCCTTCACCTTCCACATGACGGACTGGTAATTGATAGAGCCCATCGCTCACTTCAGGTATAACTACTCCGTCAGTTATAGCAGTAGGAACTTCAGGAGGTGCGGCACTATCATCTGTG
>CAJXPD010000005.1 GCA_913057785.1 uncultured Lewinella sp.
CGTTGTAATTGCACTACAAAGTAAAGGGGAAAAGAGGCGGAAGGGCCTGGATTTTCTGTTTTCCGACGAGATTAAGCGCTTTTTGGTGGAATGTGTTCGGTTTTTGGTTTTGATGAATGTAAGAGTATAATTAGTTGATTTTTAATTATTTGTCGCAATATGAAATTGTAGCTAAAAGGCGAGATTTGCTGAAAAAAGCTAGCTTTCTACCAGAAAATGGCCGAATCCTACTAAAAGCCGAAGAGGTAATTAGGTTCGATCTGGGATAAATCGTTCAAATTGAAATGGAATAGGAGAATCGATGGTGTATTAAATGCGTGGATACCCTGGCCCCTCCCCAGCCCTTGTTGTGTGTCTGTCTAGAGCCAGATAGATTTTCACCAACAACACCACGCATTTAATACACCATCGGAGAATCTTTCGAGAATCCACGATTTTCAGAGATGAGAATATTGATCTAGATATGAAAATCCCGAATCCTAGCAACTAGAATTCGGGACGAAGTAATGCTTTGCGCATTTTGCAATAAACAAATACTCTTGTCTTTTAGCTCAGCTTATCGGTGAAAAAGCTCGTGGTTCGCTGCCAGGCTAGTTTCGCCGCAGCTTCATTGAAGCGAGGAGTGGTGTCGTTGTGGAAGCCGTGATTGACGGCAGGATACATATGAGCCTCGTATTCCTTTCCATTTTCCTTTAGGGCGGCTTCATAGGCCGGCCAACCAGCGTTCACCCTTTTGTCTAATTCTGCAAAGTGCAATTGAATTGGGGCTTTTATCTGTGGAACATCTTCAGCAGCAGGTTGCCCACCATAGAAAGGAACGGCTGCGTCGAGCTCTGGAACTCGTACCGCCATCATATTGGAGATCCAACCACCAAAGCAAAATCCGACTACCCCTACTTTTCCGGTGCAGTTCGCTAAACCCTTAACGTGATGAAATGCGGCAATGAAGTCCTCTAGCATCTTTCCTCTGTCTCGTTTACGTTGCAAGGTTCTTCCTTCATCATCGGTACCAGGGTAACCTCCTAAAGGTGTGAGCGCATCTGGCGCTAGGGAAACGAACCCGGCTAAGGCTGCTCTTCTTCCTACATCTTCGATATGTGGATTTAAGCCACGATTTTCATGTACCACTACCACTCCAGGCAATGCACCTTCCATCGTGGCTGGCCTGGATAAGAGCCCCTTAATTGTTCCGCCTCCTTCTGGAGAGTTGTATTCGATGTATTCCGTTTTGACCCGCGGATCATCGGCTCTCACCTGCTGTTTGTCCTGGTAGTTAGGCAGAAGGAAATCCAAAATAGCTCCAACCGTCAGCCCGCCCACCGCGTAAACACTCACTTTCTCCATAAACTCCCGGCGATCTATTTTGCTATGTACATAACTATCGTAGAGTTCGTAAACTTCTTGTCTCAATTTCATGATGGTGGATTGAAGTGGATAATTCGATTTCCATTACTTGGATTGGGCAGCCATCCATTCCATTACCGTCACCGCTTTTCCATTTAGCATCACTGGCTTCCCGTCATAATCGAGCGCAGCTTTGTTGGCATGTGAATAGATCCAAGACCAATGTCCGCTATAATGATATCCTTCTCCTCCGAAAACGCCAGTTATATCTACCACATGATCAAAGTAGGAGAAATAGACATTTGGAGCTCCGATCGCTTTCAAGCGCTCATAAACAGGTACAACGGTTTCATTAGGCTTAGTTACTGGGTCGTCTTTGGAGTGGATAAACCAGATGGGTACATCCTTGATGCTCTTGAGCTGTTGGTCACTGATGAACTCGGAATTATAAGCCAGGGCACTAATGTAGCCCGCTGCGAAGTAATCAGGATGCTGGAGAATCAACTTCAAGGACATGTAGCCACCATTGGAACAACCACCCACGTAGATTCGATTGGTATCTATCTGTGGATTCTTTTTGACAAAGTCCTCTATCAAGCCCATCAAAGCCTGATTGTATACATCATCCACTTGACCACGGGTATAATTACCCGCCGCATTCTGCATCCAGAAAGTTGGGCTTTGTGGAACTAATACGTGAGCTCCGCCAAAATACCTTTGAATCTCCGGTGCAGCATAATTGGCGGCACGATTTGCGATCAAAGGGATGCTTGGATCGGTACCCCCTTCGCCTCCGCCATGTAACCAAATGATCAGTGGTTGTTTACCGTTGGCATTCTCAGGCTCATAGGAGGCATAGGTGAGCTTTACTCCGTTTTTGTGGGTGTATTTACCATTTAGATCGAATTTGTCGATTAAGGGCATAATACGACCCCCCTCCTGATCCCAAACTTGATTGCTAGATTCGTCCTGAATATTCAATTTATAGTCGATCCATTGATTGGCAGCTCTACCGCCTTGGCGCAGATACTGAATGGGGGAAGCTATTGGATCATTAGGTGCTATAGCCAGCACCAAAGTGACAAATTTACTTTTTGGCATCACCTGACCTTTTGCATCAGATACATAGGCATGAAGTACGGTACGGGAACTGTTGGCCTCAGAAAGAGCGGTGCCCTTTACTTCACGCGTAGCGGTCACCTTATATTGCGTCTTATTCACGGTCGAAACTTCTTCTTCTAGCGATAAAACAACTTTGTTCACCGCAGGGCCCCAGTCAAAGCCTTCTATGATTAGGGTGTAAGTGCCCGCTATGACTCGGGTAGGGTAGGGGGCGGGCAGAGATGAAGCCCAGCTCGTTGGTCCAACTATAAGTAATAGTAATGTGCACAGCAAAGTGACTCTTCGGATCATTTTCGTTTTGTTTTGTGATGGTAGCCTAATATACTCCCAATGATAGGGAATTCATGAAGCTACAATTTTCTATCTAAACTTAACTCCTCTCCCTAAACAAAGAGCAGAAGTAGCGTCAGTGCTATTCCGCCCAATGTAAAGTATAGTCCTTTCCTGAAAACACTAGTTGTTGGCCGAAACATCCAAAAAGCAGATACGACGAAGAATAATAGCGATATCCCAAAGAAAATATTGAGCCAGTACAAGGGACTGTTGGTATTGGCCTTTTGTAGTTTGGTCATTTTATCTAAGACGTAAGGGAGCCGCTTGGTTGTATATTCCGCTTTACCGGTACTAGTTTGATAGGAACCATTGTCGAAATACATCATGTCCCCTTCAGTTTTGGTGACTTTTAGTCGCCGTATTTTTAAGGCTTCTCCCAATTGTGCTGCCGGTAAGTTTTTAGCGATTACCAATTCATGCTTCCGTTCTTGCTTCAAGAAATCGGTATTACGGAAAACCAAGACAATGCCACTTAGCGCATAGACTGCCATGATACCTGCCAGAAAAAAGCCAAGGTATCGGTGAATGACACGCATATAGGTGCCGGTTGTTTGTTGTTTTGCCATTTCCTTTTTTCACTATCTAGAGGTTAAATAATACTTGGGATGTGTTCTCCACCATAAGACCAGTGGAGTAACGTAAGGTTCCAATCGAACTAGGACTGGTTGGTAGGGGTATTGGTTTTTAGGGCCTTCGGAGGCCGAAAGTAAACTCAAAAGACAATAGGAAAAAATAGAATCTTCGAACTACCGTTATAGGCAGTTGAACAACCGATTTACATTCTTCAATGGCTTAGAGGACTACGCGGTTAAGTCGTGATGGCCAGTAAAGCTAGCGCCTCCTTCTTTGTCCGGAGAATTCCATGGCTTCTCCCTTGCCAAAGCCATAACTAAAGCCCAGCGTAAGAAAGCGGCCTCGCTGGCGCCAGCTGTAGACGTAGAAAGTAGGCTGCTCGGTCACGCTTTCCCGAATCCGTGAAGCAAAGAGGTCGCGAGCGCTAAAGTTGATCACACCTCTTCCCTTGAGAATCTTCTTGCGGATACCCATATCCATGAATAGGTTGCCTGAGATCAAACTTTGGACAGTTTGTTGGCGAGATTCGTATTGGCCAGTGGCTTCCACATCAATACCTGCTGGGAGTTTTAGTTTAGCTGTTAATTTACTATTCCACTGATCGGCGGTGAAATCAAAGTTAGTACCCTCAAGCTCTCCTTTGCGATTGAAGTAGTTGTAGTTGATATCTCCATTGATGGAGAAATTTTTGGAGACCGTATATTTACCATTAATCTCTACACCCGTGGCGCGGTTTGTACCGATATTATAGGGTCTGAAGATGTTCACATTGTTTTCGAAGGTAGATACCCGTTCTACCACATCGGTGGTGTAACGCTGGTAGATGGAAAAGTTGAAGGAAGCCGGGCCGGCGATGTAAATACTGGATATTTCGTAGGAGTCGGTGAATTCTGGTAGTAGATCGGGATTTCCGGTGCGAATACTGAAGCTGTTACGGATGTTAAAGAATGGATTCAAGTCCCAGAGGCGGGGTCGGAAGATCCGACGGGAATAACCAGCCTGTAAGGAGAAGTTATCCGTGAGTTTATAGGAGGTATGCGCACTAGGGAATAGATTGGTGAAGTTTTGCTGGTTGCTTTCCTGGGTGTTCACGAGGAAGGTACTGAGGTTTGTGTTTTCCATTCGCAGCCCCAATTTCAACCCCCACACCTCATTTTCATAGGCCCCGGTTCCATATACCCCTAGTACTTTTTGGTCATATTCGAAGACATTGGTGAGATTGGGGTTGTTAACAAATTCCCCATCTATCCAATCATCTACGGCGAAGACATTGCTAACGTCCTTGAGCACATACTGAGCTCCCGTTTCAATGCTAAATTTCTTGTTGAAGGGCTTGGTGTAGTCGAGTTTGAAGGTGTATTCTGTTTCTTCAAAATTGGTGCGCGTTTCCTGCGTTCCGCTCACCTCACTACCTGCGGTCGTCGTATTAAAGAAGTTGGAACTTTGGTCTTTGGCAAAGGAAGTGCCCAAAGCACTGAAGAGCAACATATGATCCTCATCGTCTTCAAAACTCTTTTTGTACTGTAGTTCATATTGCCATTTTGGGTTGGTGGCTTCCGTTTCTTCTTCTCTAAACCACTCATTGGTAACGACTCCTAGAGCATCTACAAACTGAAACTCGGTACGAGAGGGTTGATCTTCAATCTCATAGGCAAAATTGCCGGATAAGGTGAGGATGTTGTGCTTATTGATGTGGTAGTCTGTTCCCAAGATGAAGTTGTAGAAGGTTTCATTTCGGAATTCTTCTCCATTGGAAAGTACGGAGGTGTTGTTGTTTAGATCGCGGTTGATGTTCTCCGTATTATTCGGTAATTCTCGGTAGCCGACGCCGATTTGACTGAAGAGGTTGAAGCGTTCGGTGCGGCGATTGAGGCTGAGGCCAACGCTGTGGTTGTGTGGAGTGCCGGTATTCAAGGTGATGGAACCATTGATGCCTTTGCGTTCTTCCTTTTTGATCACAATATTGATGATCCCCGAGGTACCCTCTGCATCGTATTTGGCGGATGGGTTGGTGATCACTTCGATGCGGTCAATCATTTCGGCGGTAATGGTTCCCAAGGCATTACCTTGTTCGCTGGCAATCACCGATGGTTTACCATTGATCAAGATCTGAACGCCTTGGCTTCCGCGTAAGCTGATGTCTCCCTCAATGCTGACATTGACTGAAGGTACATTATTCAACACCTCTAGAGCACTTGCCCCGGTACTGCTCAGGTCTTTTCCAACATTAAAAACCCGTTTATCCAGTTTGAATTCGGTTTGAGATTTTTCGGCTCGTACGACTACTTCGTCCAGCTGCTGACTATTATCCGCCAACAGGATGGTTCCCAGGTCTACCTTCCCCTTATTTATGGTAAAATCAGTGATTTGCTGCGTCTTGAAACCGATAAAGCTAATTTCCACATAGAAATTCTCTTGTTTTACGGTCAATTCAAAGGCACCTTTTGCGTCGGTGCTAGCTCCAGTGATGGCTGTTTTCGTATCCTTGTCCGCCAACATGACGGTAGCGAATTCTATAGGTTGTCGGGTGTTTTGATCCTGGATTACCCCCATAACTTCTATCCTGTCTGCTTGAGCGGACAGGCTGAGGCTAGCCAATAGAAACAGGAGGATTAAAAGAGGGAAAGATAAGCGCGTCATCTTGATTGAGTTTTAAAAGCTACTGTACTTTAGTTAAAGAAATGGGCAAAGCTGGTACAACTCGGCCGCGAAAATACGCAATTGGCTACTGCCACAATAACTCATTTAACCTATCAAGATGGTCTTACAGCAAAGAAGCCGTAGTCCCTAATTTCTTTAACCCCATTTTGAGGGGATTGTTTAGAAAATCAGGAACAATAGGATTTAATTTCTGCGAAGCACTCCACACTGCAGACCGTCTCTAACGAATTTAAAAGTGCTGTTTCCATAAATCCCCTATATTTACTGACTTCTGGGCCTACAGTGGCCCGTAATCAGCAAAACGGACAGATAATCGTATGAAACAACCTTCAATCATTTGTTTTGGAGAAGTGCTTTGGGATATGTTGCCTTCTGGAAAGGTGGCTGGCGGCGCGCCGATGAACGTTGCCCACCATGCAAAGCAGCTAGGTGCTCAGTCGAGTATGATCAGTAGTGTGGGGCGAGATGCTTTAGGGGATGATTTATTGGATTTTCTAGAGGAGAAGAGCATTGGAACAGAATTGCTTCAGCGAAGTGAGACATTGCCAACTAGTGTGGTGAAGGTTCATTTAGATGATCACGGTTCGGCTTCCTATGAAATTGTGGAAGGGGTGGCTTGGGATGATATCCAAATCACAGAACCGATGCAAGTGGCAGTGGAACAAGCAGATGTTCTAGTTTTTGGTAGTTTGGTGACGAGAGGTGAGACATCCAAGGCATGCCTGGAACAGCTGCTTCAACGAGCCAAACTAAGGGTGTTTGATGTGAATTTGCGAGAGCCTTTCTTCAGTGCAGCTTCCATCTCATCACTGCTGGAGCAAGCTGATGTAGTAAAAACGAATGATGATGAATTAGAACTACTGGCTACATGGTTTGGCCAGTCGCCGGATATGCCCTCTATGACTCAATATTTATTGGATCGATTCGAGTTACAGAAAGTAATCGTGACTAGGGGAAGTAAAGGGGCTGCTTGTCGAGATCAAGCTGGGTGGCATGAACATCCAGGGTATCCGGTCACCGTAAAGGATACAGTGGGTAGTGGAGACTCTTTTCTAGCCGGATTTCTAACCCAAATGTTGTTTGGGAAATCTACGCTGGATTGCCTCGACTTTGGATGCGCGGTGGGGGCGCTGGTTGCTACTCATTCGGGCGGGACGCCCCAGATCAGTCCGGAAATGGTAGAGGCCTTTCAGAAGGAAAGGGAGTCGTGAGACTTGTATCTGCCTATCCTTTGGTGAAAGGATGATCCCATTTGCTCCTGCCGTAGTACTTTGTGCAACAAGAAAGTCCCTGATGGCAATAATTGTGTGGTTTCCTTGCTCTAATTGTAGTCTTTTAGGGAAATGAAATTCTGCAATCCACATCTGCCCAGCAGTATTCTAGCAGTTCTTGGTTTCTTGCTGCTCCTATTGTTACCTTTTGATCAGCTATTGACTGGATTTCAGCTGGGAGATTTCCAGACTCACCACTATGGAGATCTATTGAAGAATCTTGCCATTATCGGCTATGGCCTGCTCCTCATCAAGGTTTATGGCTATGTCGATGTTTCGGGGGTGTTTAAATGGCCTCCCAAGTACCCAATACTCTTGCACGTGCCTCTGTATTTTGTGGTCCTGGGGCTCCTGATCTATGCTATTTTTGATTACGATTTTGGAGCTGTGAAGATGGAAGATTTCTTGGTTTTGCTCTTGGCGATGTTGAGTGTGGGAATCTCAGAAGAAGTGGTATTTCGTGGCTTTGTATTGCCACATTTGATCAAGAAAGCTCCAAACAACCAATCGCTCTTGGTGCCGATTACAAGTGCCGCTCTGCTCTTCGGACTCCTGCATCTGTTAAATCTACTACCAGCAGATGCCAAACTGATAGTGGTGCTTAGCCAAGTTACCTATGCTACCTTGTTTGGGGTGGCCTTTGGGATTATTCTCTTGAGAACGGAAAGCCTCTTGCCATTGGGGCTGCTACACGGGCTGATCAACTTCTCTTCGAATTGGGATAAACTTCCAGGTGCTATCTCGCCGACTAAAACCGCTAGCTATCTGCAGTATGAAGCCGTGATCTCCGTGCTCGTTGTACTACCCTTTTTGTGGTATATACTTCAGCAACTGCCGAAGATCGATCGAGACAAAACCTACGCTCGCTTTCGCAATAACGGAAAAGAATAGGCAAAGACTTTATCCCTATCTAAAGTCATCAAACTGGCCCTCCCTTTTCTGCAATCCAGCAAAAACGGCCTCTAGCTGATTCTTTTTACCAATAATCCTGTCTTGTAGGATAGATTCCTCAAGCAATCCCTTTTCTTGATCTAAATAGGGTGCTTTATTCAGTAGTTCTTTAGCCATCACGACGGCGCTAGGGCTTTTACTGGCGATTTCTTTGGCCAGTTTAATGGCATCTTCTAATGGTGTGTCCGAAGTGTGGGTTGCAAAACCGTAATTCACTGCTTCTTCTCCCGAAAATACGCGATGGGTGTAGGTAAGTTCGCGAATAATGTCGTCTCGCACGCTGTGACGCATCAATTGAGTGCCCGCCATGTCCGGGATGATGCCCCATTTTACTTCCAAAATGCACAATTTAGTATCCGGAGCAACGAATTTGATGTCTGCACCCAGCATGATTTGCAAACCACCCCCAAAAGAGACACCATGCACGGCTGCGATTACGGGAACGGGTAACTCCCGCCAAACCCAGACCGCTTTTTGCCATTTGTTGGCTATTCCATGGGTTCGGGTTTCCAGGGGATTACTCGATACGCTATCCGCATTGTCAGGGCTGAAGTTGCTCAAATCCAGGCCAGCGCAAAAGGCTCGACCCGCTCCGCAAAGAACCACCGCTCTAATGCTCGGATTGGCAGCACATTGTTCGCCTGCCTCGATAATGGCATCAAACATGGCCGTATCTAGGGCATTCATCTTATCGGGACGATTCAATTTGACAATGGCAATGTGTCCATCTATCTGTATGTCAACTCTATTTTCCATTCTTGTTGAAGATTTACCTTTACTTTTTCTGAAATTTCGCCAGTTGTGCATCGGTATCTGGCAAATAGGTGTCGGCGGCCAGCTCCAATAATAAGCCTTCGCGCAGCGTAGTATTATACCCTTCGTTATATAGGTGCTTAATGGCTTTTATGGCGGCGAAGCTATTCTCCAGTATCTCCGTTACGATACGGTCAATTTCACGATCAAATTCCTCGGCCTTAAAGGCTCTATTGACCAGCCCAATTCTTTCGGCTTCAGGGCCTTTCACCCGCATGGCCCGGAAGGTGAGTTCCTTGGCTTTAGCCAATCCTACTCTCCTGGCCAGTCGTTGCGACATACCCCAGCGTGGCATTACGCTCCATTTAGCGTGCGTATCGCCGAACTGTGTGTCTTCGGTGCAAAATGCCATGTCAAAGAACAGCATCATCTCCAAGGCACCCGTGAAGCAGTAGCCATGTACCTTTGCTATGGTTACTTTGGGAAGATTCAAGATCAGATCGCCTACCTCTTTTCCCACATCCATAAAACTTCCTCCCTTTTGAAATCCCTCTGAGGAGGTGGCTTTTATGTCTACGCCAGCAGAGAAGGCCCGCCCAGCTCCCTGTACGATTACTACTTTGATAGCATCGTCGGATTGAATGTCGAGTAGTACCGAGCGCAATTCGACCATCATGGCTGGATTTAAGGCATTCAGCGCATCTGGGCGATTCAAGGTAATGTTCGCCACTCCCTCCTTGGCTTCATAAATGATGTATTCCATAATTTCTGGTTCTTTTCTAGAAGCGCCAAAGATCGCTATTATTGTGTCCGCTGCCAAATAGCGCTGGTCATTCTTTGCGGATAGCTACCCACTTTGATCACTTTGAGCAATTTCTGCTGGCTATAGGAGAAGACGTAGACCTCATCGGTCTTGCGCGCACTGACGAAAAAGGTATCCCCATCAAAGCCATCCGTGATCCAGCTGGGTTCTACACCAGCATCCAGCGTCTTGACAAAGGTTAAATCATCTAGCTTGACGAAGGCAACATAATTGGAAATGGTGCCTGCAATACTCATCCATTGCCCATCCTTCGAAAGACCGATGCCGTGATGTGCCGCCTCAAAGGGATAGTCCTTCAACTTTATCTCCTTGACAAAGTCGGGTACCGGCAGGTCCAAGGTCTTCACCACCTGCTTTTTATCCACATCGTATTTGACCAAACCGTGGAAATAGGATAATTGGGAGTAGATATATTTTTGATCGGATGTGATTTTAAACGGCCGGACTCCGGCAGAAAAGGGCAGATGATCCCTTTGTTCGAGTGTTTTCGTGTCCACTACAACGATATCATTGCCTTTCAGGGAACCATTGTAAACTAAGGATTCATCCTCATTTAGGACGATACTATGTGGGCGTCTTCCCGTCTTATACGAACCGACGATTTCTCTTTTTTCTAGGTCTATTTTGTAGGATTTCTTATTGAGCAGTAGAGATACGAAAAGATATTTGCCATCTTTTGTCATTACCTGATGATCTGGTCGCTTCTTGAGCGGTAATGTCCAGAGCAGTTCGTGAGAATTAAGGTCAAAGGCGGCAATATCAGCATAGCAAGGCCGGGAGATTACCATGGTCTGACCATCCGGTAGGACATCCAGATCATCCACATATTTGAAGCCCAATTTTCGATTCACATAACGATTGATTAAACTTTGCCTTTTCTTTTTTTGCGCTCCTTTATCGGGAGCAATATCGATTGTAGATAGGACTTCATAACTGTTGGCATCGATGACTGAAACGGTCCCTCCTTTATTATTGCCGACCAGGATAACTTCGACGGAGCGGCGCTGTGAAAATCCATTAGTAGATAAAATGGTGCAGAGGAGAAAGAGGATTAGGTTCTTCATATGTAGGAGATTGAGTGTAAGGTTCAAAAACGACTATTGGTCAAAGGGTTAACAATGCAGGCGGCAGACTGTTTTGCGGAATGATTGAAGAAGATCCTTACCTTAGTCAAATGATGAAATACTTTAAACCCTTAGTTCCCTTTGTTCTGGGCTTCCTAATACTCTTATTCACTCACTCCTTTCTGGAGCTCTCTTTGATCAATGTTGTCGCACAGCTAATCCTGTTCGGCTTAGTAGTATGTTGGCCCATTTGGAAATTGGGTGTACTGTCCTTTGTGGATATTGGATGGCCCTGGGGGTTGGTTGTGATTGGTCTACTGACGTTGATCTTTGGAGAGGGACAGATGGTCCGGGTATGGTTAGTTGGAGGAGCTTATATTTTTATGGGCATGCGGATGGGCCTCGGGGCAATACAACTTTGGCGGAAGGGATATTTGCAAAAGGAACTTCCTCGTTATAGATACCAGCGTTTGCGATGGGAGCGGGCAGGGAAAAACAATACACAATTGGCGATGCAATCAGATGCGATCATGCAAGGTCTTGCTAACGCCTCCTATTTGGCTTTCCCCGCCTTCATCATCGGTGCGAACCCGGATCCAAGTATCTCGGCCTTTGAAATCCTTGGCTTGGGGTTGTGGATTGCATCTTTCCTTTTTGAAAGTACTGCAGACTTTCAGAAGCTGCGGTTTTTACGGCAAATGAAAGCAGAGGGCCAGCAAAACAAAGTATGTGATGTCGGCCTGTGGAAGTATACAAGACATCCCAACTACTTCGCCGAATGGATGGTATGGAATGCCCTGATTATCGCTGCTATCCCATCGTGGTTTGCCTTGCAAAATCAAGAACATTGGCTAGTTTGGCTATTGCTTGCCTTGGGGCTGTTGTTCATTTCTAGAATTATGTACACCACCTTGGTCTATTTCACCGGGGCAAAGCCTTCAGAGTACTATTCACTGCAAAAGAGACCCGATTATCGAGCTTATACGGAAAGAGTGAACATGTTCTTCCCAGGCCCACCGAAAAAGCTCAATTAATCCACCTACAGCAGCTGCCTTGCCAACTTCTTTTCATTCTCCAATAAGGAAAAGAAATCTTTCAGGTATTTGCGCATAGAATTCTTGTGTTCCTGCTGCAGGGGCGTAAAAGCGTCGAAAGAGGCGAGGATCAGCTCCTCGGCTAGTTGGAAGATCTCCGCAGTTTCAGTTAAGGTTTCAAGATCTTTAAACTGACCGATTAAAATGCGCTCGTAAATACCTTGTTGATCGATGTGCTTTACCCCTTTTAGGTAAGAAGGGCTCACAAAAACGGAATAATCAAAGTCATAGGGGATAAGAATCAGCGGTGCATCCTCTGCTAATTGTACTAAAGTGATATTTCTGTTGGCTCCCAGGTCCCAGTCTTCGTTGCCAATCATATAGTTGAACAACATGGTCTGTTGATAGGAATTAGACTCTAGCTCCGTGGGTAGCGTTCCGTATTGATCCACTACGGCACCGCCTAGTCTATGTGCGAGTTCATCCTTCCCTTCCATAAAGAAGGCCCATTGCTCTTTCTGGAATTCTTCTGCCCCGGTATTTACATAGGTTATCCGAACTAAATGTACCTGGAAGCTTGCCGAAGTAATTTGGTTGTAAAATTGATAAGCCCAGTATTCCTTCAGCAATTGCTGTTCACTTTGTGGATCATCAAAGCAGGGAGCTACCAACTTCAATTTGTCATATTCTCCATCCAAGCCCAAGGCTTCTAGTTCTTTCTTGGAAAAATTAAAGCGTAAAGGAGGGATGTCGCAATTATACCTTCGGAATACCCCACGAGGTTTTATTTTGACCTGGAATGCTGTGACTACATCTGCAGGCGACTTCATAATTAGTTGGGCTTTGTGTTCTTCCTCCGATTTTAACTGCTGAAATAGCTCGTCAAAATTCAATTCGAGGGTCATCTCCGAATAATCTTCCTTCGACAGGTGCTGGAAAATGGTATTAGCTGCTTTCGTTGAAGTAGCATTTAGACCAGACGAGCATGCAATAAGGATAACAAGGATAAGACTTAAAACACGATTTGTTCTCATGACATTGGACAATTAGCTCTTGGGGAAACGTGGTACCGTTTCCAAGAAAAAATGGATCAATTCTTTGCTATTTGTCCTTTAGACAGCGGCTTGGGTGGATTTTTTCCAGGCTACAACAAAAAATGTAAGATGGGTAGATGGAGAGACTGTTATTTCATCAAGAAATCTTGCTTCCTCCACGCTTGAAAAGTACCAAAGCTATGCAGGTTACTTCAGTCTTCGGTTAACGCAGGCCGCCAGAGTGGGCCTACGCCAAGCAACAATATCAGTAGGTTGAAAAATACATTGGATGCATTTCCGGAGGCGATTGAGCCCGCACTATCCAGAAAGAACCAGCAGAGTACACCCGTTAAAACAGCTTTTCGGACGGCCTCGGGCGCATGATCATAGACCCACACCGACAGGCACCAGATCATTACCCCCCAACCTAATAAGAATCCACCTGTCAAGGCAGATAGAAACCGGACATCTGGCGAGGCATAGGTGGTAGCACCATCAAGGGGCCAACTGAGGAGATCCAAGGTGAGACGGGCAGGCTCCAGAGTAGAGGCCATCGTGCCCAGAAAGAAGATAGGACCAAAGGAAGCCACCACGAAGGCTGTGATCTTAAGCCAGAATTTGTGGTAGGACTGAGTTCTATATTTACTCACAGTGGAAGTGCTGCTTGCCATGCTTTTAGATTTTTTATTTGTGCTAATTACAAGACAAGATTACAGCAATTCCTACGGAACCTTTAGACGCCGGCGTCTAGGGTAACCGGGTAGCCCCCAGCCGTTCTTTGTTAGTGTCCCACTAACAAAAAAGCCATGTCTTTGTCGCTCATTGTTAGTGTCCCACTAACAAAAAAAGCCATGTCTTCGTCTTCCATTGTTAGTGTCCCACTAACAAAAAAGCCCCCTCCGGCTCCACATCACCACCCCAACACCTCCAATGCCCCATTATTCACTCCCACTAGGATTATGTTTTCGCCCACCCCCTGTATCATTTCCAGGTCCCGGACTTCTCCCGGTAGGTAGACGCCACTTTCTTCTATGCTCAGCGGCTTGAAATGACCGGCTCCATCTCCCAGCAGCAACAGGCCATGCCCGGCATCTGCCCTTGGTGTCCGGAACTCCGTACCGAAATCATTACCGGCGAGTAACACATCCAGATGGCCATCACCATCGAAATCTTCCACTAAAAAAGCATTGATGGGAGCTGATTGGGCAGCAATCGGTAGGTGATGGGCGATAAATTGGCCCTGACCTTGGTTTTCTAGGTATAAGCTAGCGAAGTTTTGAGCGGTAAAGTGTAGTGCGTTAGATAAGGTTTCCGCATCCCAGATTTCTTTGACAGTGCTGCGCGCATAATCGGTGAAAAGTGGAAATTGCCGCTTTAAGCTTACCAACTGGTCCTGCATGACATGTCGGCCGTACAATGGATATTGTTTACCGGCAAACAGCCGATCTACCAAGAAAATTGAAGATGCCAGTAAAGGACAGGATTCTTAGGCTTTGGGAGTCGGAAAGCCAAGTCAGCATCTATGGGACTAGGACTGACTGAAGAAAGCCCGTACTTGTGCTACTTTTTGGTTTTCTGTCATTTGATCTGCTGCCTCTACTGCCCGTAGGTTAATGGCAAGATGATTATTGCCTTCTATGGCCTTTTTGAGCCCAAGTTTGGCCTCTGCTGGACCAAAGATGTACAATGCATCGTCTTTTTGAAGTTTTTCCATAATGGCTTGGAAAAACCGTTGCAGTTGCTGCTTTTTTCGTTCCAGGTAGGTCTTCTCCTTTACGCTGTCCTGCGGGCCCCATGGTGTCTTGGAAGTGGCTCCTCCACTCGGGTGATAATCCTCGACTGTGGAAGGAATTTCTTCTACCATTACTTCTTCTCCTTGTAAGCGTATCAAATAGGCTGTTTTATAATCTAGCCAGATGCCAATTTCTCGATTCATAACTTAAATTTTGATCCTTTTTAAGAATACTACTAATAATTGGCGGATCATCTGATTTAAGTCAATTCGCTCCTTGACCAATATCATCTCCATTGACTGCCATTAGGCTTAACTTTAATAGAAATGTCCTTTGGGATACCTGAAGTCATCTGCCTATTCACGAAAAGTCATTATTGTGGAAAATAAACCAATCGCTCCGCCTCCCAATGGAAATCAGAAACGATTGTTTTTCTGGTTTTACCTGGTCATTCTCTTCTTTCTGGTTACACAAGGCTCTTTAACGGGTACGTATCGGACCACTGAAACCAACTGGAATGATTTAGAAAATAAGATGTTGGCGGAGGAGGATATTGCGCAAATGATCGTAGTCAATAAGGAGCGGGTGGAGATTACCCTAAAGTCGGAGCCGTTAGCTGCCGGCAAGTATCCGGATTTTAGAAGTAACAGTAGAGGACCTCATTATTTCCTGACCATTGGTTCAGTAGAGGCTTTCGAGAGTCGCTTGCTAAGTATTCAGGATAAGCACGATCTTGCTCAATTACCGGAAGTGAGGTATGTCACTCGAACCAACTGGTTGCGCTCCATATTTTCATGGTTATTGCCCTTCATTATCATTATAGCCATCTGGTACTATATTTTTGCTCGAATTGGGCGCAGAGGAGGTATGGGAAGTGTAAATCCATTTGATTTTGGTAAGAGTAGGGCCACCCTCTTCGATGATGCCAACCAAAGTAAGCATTCCTTTGAGGATGTTGCTGGCTTGGAGGAAGCCAAAGCAGAAATCCAGGAGATTGTCGAGTTTTTGAAGAACCCAGATCGATATACTTACCTAGGGGCTAAGATCCCCAAAGGCGTAATTTTGGTAGGCCCTCCTGGTACAGGAAAGACCTTATTGGCGAAGGCTGTGGCTGGAGAGGCACAAGTTCCCTTTTTCCATCTGTCTGGATCGGAATTTGTGGAAATGTTCGTTGGCGTAGGGGCTTCCCGAGTCAGAGATTTGTTCCGTAAAGCAAAAGATAAATCGCCAAGCATCATTTTTATTGATGAATTGGATGCTATCGGACGGGCCAGAGGGAATTCTCTTTCTATGCGAGCCAATGATGAAAGAGAAAGCACTTTGAATCAACTGCTGACAGAGATGGATGGCTTTGGTACCAATACGGGCGTCATTGTGATGGCCGCCACTAACCGTGCAGACATTCTGGATAAAGCCCTACTACGCCCAGGTCGTTTTGATCGACACATCTACCTAGAATTACCTAACCTGGAAGAAAGAAAAGCCATCTTTGAGGTCCATCTCAAACCTTTGCGTCTCGCTAAGGATATTGATGTTGAGCTTTTGGCGGGTCAAACCCCGGGCTTTTCGGGGGCTGACATTGCCAATATTTGCAATGAGGCAGCCTTAATTGCTGCACGGCAGCGCAAGGAAGCCATCGACATGCAAGACTTCTCTTCGGCAACTGATCGCATCATTGCTGGTCTCGAAAAGAAGAGTAAGATCATATCGAAAGAAGAAAAGCGAATCATAGCTTTTCACGAAGCAGGGCATGCGACCGTAAGCTGGTTCCTGGAACATGGAGATGAATTGATGAAAGTGAGTATTGTTCCTAGAGGTAAATCACTCGGCTCAGCTTGGTATCTCCCTGAGGAACACCAGCTCTTTACCAAAGGGCAGTTGACGGATAAGCTTTGCATGGCGTTAGGTGGTAGAGCCGCCGAAGACTTGATTTTCAATGAGATTTCCTCCGGGGCCCTCGACGATCTTGAAAAAGTAACCAAACAGGCCTATTCCATGGTGGCCTTCTATGGCCTGGATGAAAAGTTAGGACATATCAGTTTCTACGATAGTACTGGGCAGTCTGATCAATCCTTGCACCGGCCCTACAGCGAAGCCACGGCACAGATAATCGACGAGGAAGTGAGAAACCTGGTCAATGAAGCCTATCAGAAGGCAATAGCTATATTAAAGGATCATCGTACTGAACTAGAATCCCTGGCAGGGCTGCTATTGGATCAGGAAGTGGCCAATAGAGATGATCTGGTGGAAATCTTTGGGGAGCGAGACAGAACCCAACCGCAACAAGCTCTATTGGCTAATGGTTAAGCTCCAAACAAACACCCTTTAGTGGCCTAGATTTTTCTATTCAGCCTGTAAAACTAGCAATGGAATTTCACTTTGGAAGGCTAGGCGTTTGCTTACTGAATTATGGAAAATCCGATCCCATAGTGGACGTTTAGGCTTGTAAAGCGCTAGCACTTGTATTCCTTTTTCCTCCGTATACAGATCTAAGCCCTTGACTACGGACGGATTGTTTAATATGGTAAAATCTACATAATCGAAAGGGTAGTTATCTAATTGCACCTGATCTTCCATCTCACCGAGTTGTGGTTGGGTTTCGACGTGCACAAAATGTACTTCGGCACCTAATAATCCCGCGATCTTCATCAATTGCTCAACAGCCACTCTATCAGAGGTATCTAAGTCCGTGGCGTAGGCAATCTTATCGATGCTCTGGTAGCTAGCTTCTGCGGGTATGGCCAATACAGGGCATTTTGCTTGATTGAGCGTGCGCGTAGTTACGCTGCCCATGATCTTCTCAAGGGTAGCGTGTTCTCCCTGCATCCCCATAAAGATGGCATCGTATTGCCCCATTTCTGCCTGGTTGACAATTTCTCTGGCAATAGTCGAGCTTTGGATGGCTATGGTTTTCCCGATATGATCTGATGTGAAGGCTTGCAAGAAGGATCGAATGTCTTCCTCGGCCTGCTTGGCCAGTTGTTCCATCCTTTGCAGTACCATCTCTGGGGCCATGTCGCCCTCCAGCCACATCTGCACTTGATATAGATGGAGTACATCTACCGTCGCTGAGAATTCTTGAGCCAGTTTTAGGGTAAATTCCAGGGCATTGCCAGCTGAGGAACTAAAATCTGTGGGAAATAGTATTTTCTTCATCTATTAGGCTTTAGATTAAAAGGAAGCGAAGCCATAGGCCATGCTTTTCCGGACATACTAGGAAGTGTATGTAGTTGGCTTTATATCTTAGACCTTTAATTTGGTCTTCCAGTTTTGCATATTCTTGGTTACTACCACTGAATTCTCCACCCCTATAGGACTTTCAACGTATCTGTCTGCTTCCCAATCATTCTCCCAGAATTGCCCATCAATCAGATATCTAAATTCATAGATCTGATCGGGTTTCAAGTCTATAGTAGTGGTGAAATAGTTTTTTGTCTTTTTCATTGGGAAACCATTGTTCTGATCCCAATTATTGAAGTCGCCAAGCAAAACAACCTCCTTGGCCTGACTTGCTGCTTCCAAAGGCAAACGAAAAGTGACCTGACAGACAGGTCTTGACTTGAGAAATCTTTTTTTGAGACTCATGTTGGATGATTTTATGGTTTAGCGTAAACGGGTCTTGGCTTGATACCCGTCAACTTGGGCTTTTATTTTATCAAGTTGAATTCTACCTTTTCTGTAAGCTAGCCTCAACGCCTATTTAGACGGATTAGGGCTGAAAGTAGCCACACTTGGTTCCTGCTTTTCAGCCTTCTTGGCTTTCTTTTCCTGTTTCTTAAAGTATCGACGGAATAGGAAATTATGCTTCATCGCTTCCATATTCTCATTGAAGCGATAGGTCCCTTCGTTGAGATTTGATAGTATTTGCCGTAGATCTTCGGCAGCGATGGAATCCTTTAATACGGTTCCCGCTAAGCCCTCCTCCAGGTCGATGCCTTCTGCTAGTTTTCGTAAAGAGGCACTGGTAGTAGCAATATCTTTACTGGCCTCTTCCATATGGGTAAGTATGGGTTGTGTACGTTGTAGAATTAGGGAATCTATCTCACCACTTAGTTGATCTACTTCCTTACCGAAAGTGGTGTCCCGCAATAGGAAGCTCAATGGACTATCCTTTGATCTACTGGGATCCAAGTCATTGTGCAATTGCTGCGTAATGGCCTCCATATTATTAGTAGTTTCATTTAGTCTGTGTAGGGTTTGACTGAGGTAGTGCGACCAAGTAGGGTCCTCAAGTAATTTGGCCACAGGCCCTTGACCCGCTTGGATGGCAGTCGTGATTTCAAGAAGCTTTTCGGTGAGGAGGGCGATGTTTTCAGTTGTGCTTTCCAGCGAATTCATAACCTCATCGGTTTCCATATTAGTAGTAGAAGAAATGACCCCACCTTCGGTGATTGGCTCTCCGACGCCTTGACCGGGATTAATGTTGATGATCATATTACCAACCAGACCATCCGATCCGATCTTGGCTACCGCATTACTTCTCATGAAGGAGCGAACTCGTCGCTCTAGAAGCATCTCTACTCTAATGGCGGTATCATTCACAATCTCGATTCGATCAACAATCCCGACATCTATACCTGAGTAGCGAACATTATTGCCGGGTTGAAGGCCCTTTGCATGGGAAAAAACCGTATTTACCCGGAAATTGGCCCCGAAAAGGTTTTGTTGATTACCTATATAGTAGACCGCTACGGTGAATAACACAACAGCAAGGGTTACGAATACCCCTAGTTTGGTGACATCAGTCTGTTCTTTTCTCATCTTACCTATTTTGTACTTCTTTGAAGAATGCCTTTACCTTCGGGTCTTTTGATGCTGATAATTCTGTATAGGTGCCCTCTGCATAATTAATGCCGTCCTGCAAAATGACCATCCGATTGGAGATGACTCGGGCGCAATCCATATCATGAGTGATGATTAACGCGGCTGTTTGAAAAGTCCTTTGGATAGTTAGAATTAGTTGTATGATTTCGTTTGCTGTAATGGGATCTAGCCCACTCGTTGGCTCATCATAGAGGATCACCTTCGGCTGCAGAATGAGCGTTCTAGCTAAAGCAATTCGTCGTTTCATACCTCCAGATAGTTCTGCAGGCATGAGATCAATGGCATGGGCTAATCCTACGTTTTCCAAGGCCTCTTGGATCAACTGGTCCTCGTCCTGCCCCCGCATCCGCTGACTGTGGCGTCGCAAAGGGAACTGTAGATTTTCACGTACGGTCATCGAATCATACAATGCGCTACCTTGAAAGAGAAAGCCGACATCAGCTCTGATTTGATCCAGTTCTTCCTGATCCAATGAGGGAATAGACTTTCCCAATACCACTACCTGTCCTTCATCCACGTCGACCAAACGAACCAGGCACTTAATGAGCACAGATTTTCCCGAGCCTGATTTTCCCACGATCACCACATTTTCATTGGGATACAAATCCAGGTCAAAACCACGTAGCACCTGGTTGTCGCCAAACGCCTTTTTCACCCCCCTAATTCGAATTAGGGGATCCCCTTCTTGCGTCCGCTCAGGATGTTGTGATAGACTTTGACTTTCTGTTATGACCGTTTTAGTACTCATAAGCTTAGATTTCAAAAAAGATATCAGCTACTAATACCGCTAAGAAGTCAATGACAAAGAGCAGCAAACTAGCTACCACAACCGCTGAATTTGCGGCGCGCCCTACGCCCTCTGTTCCCTTCTTGGAGTGAAATCCTTTGTAGCAGCCTACAACTCCAATAGCTAGACCGAAAAAGAAGGTCTTCAAGGTGGCAGGGATCAAGTCACCAAATTGGAGCGTTGCGAACACCCGATTGAAGTATAATCTGACGCTAACTTCTCCTTTCGTAGTTTCTACCAAAAAAGAACCCCAAAGGCCAATAGCATCAGCTGCAATGACCAATAGTGGTAACATAAGTATACAGGCCCAAATTCGAGTCACTACTAGGTATTTGAACGGGTTGGTGCCCGAGACTTCCATGGCATCGATTTGCTCTGTGACTTTCATTGAACCCAATTCGGCCCCAATGCTTGATCCAATCTTGCCCGCGCAAATCAAGGCTGTCACTACAGGACCGATTTCTCTCACGAAGGCAATACCTACCAATTGCGGCATGTAGGAAGCCGCACCGAACTCGATCATCGTGGGCCGAATCTGTAGTGTAAGAACTAGGCCCATGATAAAGCCCGTGGTAATCACCAGGAAAAGAGAGTTGTACCCGATGATGTAACACTGGCGTAGAAATTCCCGAAATTCAAAAGGTCTTCGGAAAGCTTCGCGCATAAACCGCCAAGCAAACAAGCTGATTTCGCCTGTCTGATTAAAGTAGTTTTTGAGTGCTGTGGGAATGGTAGCCATATGTTTTCCTTAGGATGATATACGGGATCGACGCTAGAAGTGTCGCTTACTTAAAAGTAGTGGCTATATCACTGATTTCTACTGACGGACATCAGTATCCTACTTGACGATAATCAACTCAATAGAAGAGCAGAACGGGCATTTTGTAGGTATCACACAAGAACCACACAGATACTGCATGAAGTTGCCCTACATAATATGGATTGGGATATTCTGCCTGACCACTTGTACAAAAAGGGAGGAGATACTTACTCCAGTTCCAGTCGAAGAATCTTGGGTAGAATTTGATTCTACGGAACAAGAATTATTGCATGAGGTAATTGTTCACCCCATCATTCTAGGGCATTATTTTCATTATATAGATTCGCTGATTCATAAATATGATACGCTGCTGAACTATAAGATTGATGAACATATCCTTATTCAAACTAATCATTGGGTAATCGATCGCTTGCAAAACACGGATTATTATCGCTCGGCTGCTCAAGGTGAATTCATATATGATAACCGGCAGCTTCCCATTCTACAGCCAGGAGATACGCTCTTTATTCCAGATAGCTTAATGACAGTAGAATTATGCGACAGGAGGGATCTAACTGTCATTGATGTGAATATCCCTGAGTTCAAGTTGAGAATAATAGAGCGAGGAATAGTTAACCATAGCATGGAGGTACGAGTGGGCAGGAATGAGCGTAAATATTTGGCCTTGGCTGGTAGGGAGGTTGATCTTCGTACCGCCACCGGTGAAGGCTATATGTATAGGATAGAACGCGATCCTATTTTTATTAACCCCAGTAATGGAAAACGCTACTACACTACTAAAAGAGATGATGGTCAACGCACGCGTATGCCTCAAATTCCTTGGTTGGAACCTATTCTGGATGGTATTCGCTATGGCCACTTAATCCATCCTACTTCGAATCCCAAGACCTTGGGCAAAGCCTACTCTAATGGATGTATTGGGCTTGGGGAGGCAGATTCCTGGTTACTATACTACCATGCTCCAGTTGGCACTAAAGTGGTTTTTCGGTATGATTTAGAGGTGGTCGATGTGCAACAGGATACGGTGAGATTAAAGAATATCTATGGTAGGAGATTCAGTAATAAATAGAGACTCAGCCATCGTAAAGAATCGTTGAACCGGTAACAATTAGGTAATAGACATGCCCAAGGCTCCCTTGGGCATGTCTATTGGCTTATCCGTTTTTCTTTTTCCTGGGAACTGCCTTTCCACTTTTGTTGTTCTGTCGTGGCTTGACCGTTCTACTTCGAGGAGTAGGCTTGGCTGTTTTTTTGGGCTGTACTGTTATGGGTCTGGTGGATTTTGACCGTTCGGAAAGATTGCGATGACGTTCGGTGCCTTGATTCAACTGAGGACGATAGGATGTTCTAGGTTTTTGTGCCCTTTTTCTCTTGTTCAAATCCTGCTTCTTCTTTGGGGGCAAAACGCGATCAATCCTTTGGCGAGGTTGTTGGAGCCTCTCCTGAAGGCTTCTTTCCGTTTTTTTCGTCATTTGAGGATATCGCCGACTATTCCGTTCTATAAATTCCCTTTGATTTAAAGTTGCCCGGGGATGACTTCGATTGTATTTACTCCTTTGAGCCTCAAACTTGCCAAATTCTCGATAACGCTGTGTTAAATTTCCATCATCTACAAGCCAATCTCTGGTCACAAGGTTTCGATTGCGTTGTTGCCAAACAGTTATACCTGTCGTGATACTACTCCCTATTCTGGGGTGGGCATGGTAATGTCGAGTGAAGTGTGCGGATAGGTGAGCCCATCTATGATGGTGCTGAGCGGAATAGAAATACCAGTGTGTAAAATGAAAGGAAGGAAGGTTTACAATCACAATACTTCGATCAGGTCCGAAGTAAAACCCCCAATCATACCAATATGGAGAGAGCCGCCATCTAGGATAATGATACCAATTCGGATACCCAAACCAATAGGGGAAGTGGTAGAAGTAGTAGTCATGTGCTATGCGATCTCTCGGTCTTTCACGATAGTATACATCATCCTCGCCGAAATCATAGAAGGCATCATCATAGGTATATTCTGTGCTAAATGCCTCCGCCGAGGCCTTCAATTGCTGCATTGCTTTTGGGTCATTTTCCAGCCCGGCCTTCCAATTTTCTAATTCTTTAGCATTTTGCCGAGCCACCTCTAGATGGAGACTATCTACTTGTGCAAGCAGTCGCTCAGGCTCATTGCGATAAAGGGCTCCGGCCAAGACGGCCAAGCGAATGTTGTCAGTTAATATACTTAGCACTTCCGGCAAAGGGAGCAAATGTTGCAAAGCTGATTGAGTAGTATTCGGATATGGAAAAAGGAGTTCTTCGAAGGCATGATCGGCCTGTTCATTTAATGATTGGATGGATTGTAAGACGGTGTAATGCTGCTCGTAGGCCTCCTGCATACGATTATGGATTACCTCTGGATACTTGGAGAACAGTATTTCCCATGTGAGTTCAGCATCTTGTTTCTTTTCAATAAGTTTGGTGATCATATCTGGGTAGCGCGTGAGATCCCAAATCAATTCCTGGGTGCTTTGTGGAAATGCTTCCAACAATGCTTGAAATTCAGCTTTGGTTCGAGATTGTATATTCTCAATCTTAATCAGAACTTCTGGATAGAGCGTAGCCTCAAGTATAGCTACTCTGGTCTCCTTTGGATAAAGCACCAAGGCATCAATAGCCTCCTCTTCCTCCTGAGTCAAGTTGGTCAATTGAGGCTTGTTCTCTTGAGTATAGACCTGAACTAGCAATAAGCAGAATAGAGTCAGCAGTAGCCAACGGCGATAGGATAGTGTTTTCATAACATTGATCTTTTGATGAACTATTCAGATAAGTTCCTCAAATTTGATCGGGTATGAAATGACATTCTTAACCTTAAGCAATGACTTAGACCCAGGAAAGTCGATTCCAGGATTTTGAGCAGAAGTGAATTTATTTCTGGCGGCAGCTGACAACTGCAACCTAATACTCCAAAATGAATTTCGACAGATTCTGCCCCTTCTCAAGATCTAATTTCTTACGAAGGCGATAACGAGCCACTTCTACTCCTCGTAAGGAGATGTGAAGCAGGTTTGCGATTTCTTTGGTGTTCAGGTTAAGGCGAAGAAAGGCGCAAAGCTTTTGCTCGTTGGGGGAGAGGTCGGGGTAGTCCGTTCTCAAGCGGGTTAGGAAATCCCGGTGCACCTTATTGAAGTGATATTCGAACTGTTCCCAGTCTTCTTGTAGGCGAAGGGTAGTATCTATTTCTTTCACGAGCCTCTCCAAGGCTTGTTTAGTCTCTACGCTTCTCCCTTTTTCCTTTACGGCCTGCAGTTCTTCTTTAATGGACTCGATGAACTCATTTTTTACCACTAGATTCATAGTGGATGCGGCCAGAAGATTGTTGACATGCTGCAACTCGCCTTGCATCTTCTCTTCCTTCAACTGCTGTAGTTCTTGTTCTTTTTCCGTTTCAATTTCTATTAATCGTTGTTGCTTGGCAGCCAACTCCAGTTGCTTGGTTTCTTCTATTCTTTTGGCCTTACGTTGATAGCGACCTTTTTGATAACGGAAAATGGTAAACAGGCTTCCGAGGCCAATGAGTAGGTAAAGAATCTTTGCAAAGGTGCTGCGATGAAAAGGGGGCTGCACTTTCAAGAAAAGTGTGGGACTGTTGGTAATCTGGCCTAAGTAGTTCCGGGTTTGGGCGGTAAATTCGTAAGTACCTTCCCGTAGATTGGTGTACTCTTTTGTAGCAGATTCTGTCCATTCCCCAAAATCTTCATCCAATCCTTTTAGGAAATACCTGAACTGCTGATTGGTCGGGTCATTAAACTGGAATGATTCTACATCAATCTTTAAGACCTTATCCTGTGCGCCGATGACCAAGTCATCAATGTTTTCTGCTTTCTCGGCAAAGGGTTGACGAGCATATAGTTCGGTATTTTTCGTTACGCTGTATACCCTGCTGAGTACTAGAGATTGGCCGGCTTTCAATGGATCTTCTAGGGCAGGATTATAATGAATAAAACCTTCATTGGCCGAGAATAGTACGCCGTCTCGGATGTTAATAGAGGCGTGCAGCAGATCATTGTTTAGGTGATACCGCAATTGATAAAGGGAGGAAGGTACGTAGGCATAATTATTATTGCTGATTCGCTTGAAAAAGCCAACGGCATTATCCGTCAAGATATGTACATGATTCTTTTTGTCCTGTTCGAGGAGGTAGACCGGTTCAGCGCCAATATTATCAGCGAATAATTCAGCATCTTGAACCATACCGCTATTGGCTTGCAGCTGATATAGCCCTACATTGGTGGCTAAGTATAGATCGTCATCAATGCTACCTAATATTATCTGCTCATTGATGGGAAGGTCTGAACTTTGGGATATTGGTCTGACACTGGCTTGTGTCAGGTCTGGCGATAAGTCCAGTTGGTAGAGGCCCTTGTAGTACTGGCCCACCCAAATTTTACCTGTTTGGTCTTCCTCAAAAAATCTACTTGAGGCATCAAATCCCTGAATCTTTTGAATTGCCTGTAGTCCTGCATTCTGATCAACACGGAATAAGTACAGACCGGAATACGTCCCTCCGATCGCAAACTCTGGTTTTGACCGGAGCTGCTTCACTTTCCACAGCCCATCCGTTATGGCTATTCGTTTTGCCCTCCCATTCTCTAATAGGAAAAGGCCAGTATGGTGCCCGGCATAGATTTTCCCTGCAATTTCTTCCATACCGTAGGCTGGACCTTCCACCCCGGAAAGAAATTGTGATTGCTGCTGATTACGAGCCAAATAGTAAATTCCGTTTGAAGTGGTATAGTAAGTCCCTTCGTTGGTTTCGAAGGCTTCGTAACCGCTTCCCTGAATATTTATCTCTTGGTTGAGTAAGCGCATGGGAGAGTTGATATGCACTAGAGCTACTCCATTTTGCATCCCAATCCAAAGATTTCCAAAGTAATCTTGGAAAGATCGGAGGCAGGCGTTAGAAGCCAGTCCTTCCTGCGTGCTAATTCTTTCTATGCTGTTTTCCTGGAGATCGAAAAGAAATAACCCAGCTGTTTGGGTCGAAATTGCTAATCGGGTGTCGGAAAGTTGTAGCACATGATTTACATAAGTTTCTCGAAGTGCCTTTACTAATTCAGGATATCGAGCTGTCACGCCAAAAGGACTGGAGAACTCGATTTCTCCGGAGTTGTAGAACAATAAGTAACCTTCATTTTGTTTTATGACTCCCGCAATAATCTGCCCCTGGAGGTTCTGCGCGTAATTGCTGACCAATTTATTATCCTCTAATTCTAACAGTTGACCTTTTTGCGTTTGTGTAAATAGTTTTCCATTGGTGTAAAATGAACGTTCCAAGCCTTCTGGGTGGCGTAGTACCATCATGCTATTTCCATCAAAAACATAGATGCCTTTGAAGGTGCAGAAGTACACTTGGTCTTGTAGTAGAAAAACATCCCATACTTCATCAAAGTCCATTGCGTCCGATGGCACCTTATCTACCAATGAAACATAGGTCCAATCGCTTTCGAAATACCCAAACTCACCTTGGGACCCCACGTAAAGGCGATTGCTCTGCTCGTCAAAAGCCAAGGATCTTTTCTTTTTCCCTGTCCGAAAATCATGCGTTTTCCAGTCAATCCCATTGAAAGAAAGCACCCCTAAGTTATTCGCTACAAAGAGGGTCATATCCCGATTTTGGGCAAAATCGATGTTCTGAATACCTGCTTTATATTCTGTAGGAGTGAAATTTTGAATAGGATATTTGGCAAAATAGCCATATAACCAACACGGCCAAATGGCAAGTATTAGGCAAAACCGCAGAATTCTGGGTGTGTAAGAAAAAAAGTGCATGTGCAATTCCTTTGACTGTCAAGTTAACTATAAATCAGCAATTTATGTTTAGAGAAATGCCTATTTGATGTAGTAATGTGTAAGTCTAATGAAAATTTTGATGAGTCGCTTAATGCAAATAGAGGCCAAATTCCTTCTAATTTTGATTAAGATCGCAGTAGGAACGGTATGAAATCCCGCTTAATGTTGCGATTAGATCAGGAGAGAGAAATAATTCGGCACCAAAGATCTAAATATAGATACAATGAAAAAAATCCTTCTACAATTAATCTTACTTGCTTGCACGACCGCCTTAGCTGCTCAGCCAGACCAAGTGTCGGTTGTGAATACCGCTGATGGAATGAAGCTTGTAGTCAACGGCGAAGATTTCATGGTCAACGGTATGAACTGGGATTACTTCCCGATTGGAACTACAGTTACTTATAGTTTATGGAAACAGCCAGATGATGTCATTAGAGCAGCCTTGGATGAGGAGATGTCTCTTTTGAAAAATATGGGTGTAAATGTGATCCGTGTTTATACGGGGATTCAGCCACGATGGATCCGATACATACATGAAAAGTATGGTATCTATACTATGCTTAATCACGCCTTCGGAAGATATGGTTTGACCCTAGATGGAAGTTGGGTCGCTAACACAGAATATTCTGACCCAAGAGTGAAGGAGCTACTAATGAAGGAGGCGACGGAAATGGCACAACAATATAAAGGTACGCCCGGATTGTTATTGTACTTGTTAGGAAATGAAAATAACTACGGTCTGTTCTGGGGTGGAGCAGAGACGGAAGATATTCCGATTCAAGATCGGAAGTCAACCATTCGTGCCCGCGCTATGTACAAGCTAATGAATGAGGCCACGGTCGCTATGAAGGCCATAGATACCGGTCATCCGGTAGCGATCTGTAATGGTGACTTGCTATTCATGGAACTGATCGTGGAAGAATGTAAAGACGTGGACATTTTCGGAACCAATATGTACCGTGGTGTTTCTTTTGGTGATGCTTTTGAACGAGTACGGCAGGAATTCGGAAAACCTATCTTGTTTACGGAGTTCGGTGCAGATGCCTTTAATGCGAGAAGTAATTCTGAAGACCAATTGTCCCAAGCCTATTACATGGTGAACAATTGGCAAGAAATTTATGATAACGCTGCGGGTGTAGGTGGTGCCGGTAATTCTATCGGTGGATTTACCTTCCAGTTCAGTGATGGATGGTGGAAATATGGCCAAACCAAAAACTTAGATGTTCACGACAACACAGCATCTTGGGGCGCGGGAGGATATGAACGTGATTTTGAGGAAGGAGAAAACAACATGAACGAGGAATGGTTTGGTATCTGTGCGAAAGGGCCAACCGATTCTCGCGGATTGTATCAATTGTACCCAAGAGCCGCTTATTATGCCTTGAAGCAAGCGCATGAATTCAATCCTTATGCAACTGGCGCAAGCGGAGAATCCGTCAGAGCCCACTTTGGAAAGATTACCTTGATGGATGCCGTGACTCGCGCTAGAGGAGATAAGGCTGCTTTGGCCGCAGAGTCAACCAAGAAAATTCGATTGAGTGACTTTAGAGCGGAGATCTCCACTTTTATAACAGGAGGAGACATGATTCGAACGCCTGTCGATCCTGACCCAACTGCACTTACCTACCCGGATGAATTAGGCTTTGACCATATGGCTTCTTATTTCTTTGAAGTAGAAGCAAAACCCAGCAATGATGTTCGCATGAACGTTTCTTTCAACGTACTGGGTAATGTAGCAGAGAATCCAATCAATGAAATCTTCTACGAAAACCGAGGCCGTCCTCGTGTTGTCAATACCAACCAGGGAGGACTTGCGCTACCGGATATTAACCGACTCAGTGTATATCGAGCGGATTTCAACTGGAAGCACAAATGGGCAGACTTAACGGGTTTCTACCGTACAGGTCACTATCATTGGGGATATGAAGGCGACTTTTTTGGCTTGTATCCAGAAGCAAACTATGGCCCAAACATTGATATCTACAATGGTACTGCTCCTTTCGGATTCGAAGCGGAATTGAAAAGAGATTTGAAAGGTTTCAAGATTGCATTCGGACCTGAACTATGGTGGGGAGCTAACCCCGCGATTTTGATCAAATACCATCGCAAGTTTGGTAAGTATGACGTAACAGGGATTTTCCACGAAGATGTGGATCGCCCAGGAAATACTGTGAGTTCATTCGCTATCCCAATGCCACAAACCCGTAGAGCTACCTTGCACATCGAAAGAGAGTTAGGTCCCTTGGGTGTCCAGCTAGGAGGCATGTGGGGTGGACAACCCTTGGTCGGTCGAGAATTCCAGATTATCGATGAAGACGATGATAAAGCTGCTGTATACCAAGATGAGATCAAAAGTAGTGATACATGGGGTGGTAAGGTTAAGTTGACGCTTACTTCTGGTAAGGTCAACTGGTATGCACAAGCTGCTGCTATGGGCTTGGTAGCCAATGGTGGAGCTGATTACACGCAGACATTTACAGGATGGAGATTGAAAGATAGTGGAAGTGGAAATCAAGTGAACTTCCTGACTGGTTTTACCTATGCTATGGGTAATCTTCAAATTGCTCCGAATTTCTTGTGGCAGAAACCTATTGTCGCACCGATTCCTGGTGATGTTGCTGCTCCTGGCAGACCTAGAAACATCCTGGATGATCCATTTGCAGTAAGAGCGAATAGAGAGCAAGTAGCCGGTGAGATCCTGTTTACTTATGATCCAACACCTGCAACCTGGATGTATTCCTGGGATAGCGATATGGTGGAAGATTCTAAGTTTGCGGTTAGCGCAGGTTTGGTGTATCGTCACTTACCCACAACCATGGATGCCGGTGTTGGTATCTTCGGCGATGGCCGTACGCTGTTCGTCTTCCCCGGTGCTCCACCAGCGCAAGATCTATGGGAAGCGCATGCTCGTATCGTGTCTAAGGTTAGTTCTAAGTTTGGTGTGATTGCCAATGTCTATGGCGGTAATGCACAGGCCAACGGTAGTGACCCTCGCTTGTTGGAGCGCTTCGGAACAGATGTTCGTTTGATCTACAACAAGTTGAAAGTATCCACTATGTTCAAAGTGAACGACTGGGGACCATTTGATTATCATCGTGACTTCAACTTGACTTTCCCATTGCAGCTAACGGCTGACCTTTCTACAAACCTGGGTAGTCCAACATGGCTTGACATGCCAGATACTAGAGCGGGTATCCGCGCTACCTGGCGTTCTTTGGATCAGTTTTCTCCACGTTACTGCCCGACAACTGCTTTGGACGCAGCAGGTGACAGAGTTTGTGATCCGCTTGCTCCAGGCTTTGACGACGGACAAGAATGGGAAATTAGAACTTATATACACTTCAACATCGGCAAATAGTGTGTTGCTAGCAGTGTCTTGCAACGGGCCTGTATCATCGCATTATTTGATCAAATAAAAAAGACATAAATAGATGAAAGCTAAACCAATATTTAAAGTTTCCTCAACGCTCTGTGCAGCGCTACTACTACTTCTTGCTTTCAGCTGTAGCAGAGAAATTGACGGATTGGAACCCGCTGACTTTCCCACTGGCGGAGAGGTCTTCATAGACGGTTTCCCAGGTGGTCTACAATACACCGCTTTTGGTGGCTCTAAAACGGATGCTTTTCAAGTAGATGAAGACGTATCCTACGATGGAGAAGCCTCCATGCGTTTTTCTGTACCCGATCTTGATGATCCCAGTGGAGGATATGCAGGTGGGGCTTACACTTATCCAGTAGGCCGAGATTTGACTGGATTTGATGCCTTGACTTTTTGGGCCAAAGCGTCTAAATCAGCTAACATTGATGAGATTGGATTTGGCAACGATTTAGGAGAATCCAAGTACCGAGCAGTCATCACTAATGTTGCTGTAAATACAAACTGGAAAAAGTACTACATTCCCATTCCTGATGCTTCGAAACTGACGCAGGAGAGAGGTATGCTATGGTACTCTGAGGGACCAGAAGATGGAAAGGGCTACACGTTTTGGATCGATGAGGTACAATTTGAGAAATTGGGAACCATAGCACACCCTAAGGCTTCCATTTTGCTAGGCAATGAAATTCAGTTGACTGCCGAAACGGGTGATAGACTAGTTGTTGATGGCTTGACAGCAGCTGCCAACTTGCCGAACGGGGTTGATCAAACAGTATTGGTTGCTCCTGGATATTTTGACTTTAGTTCTTCTGATCCATCTGTAGCGACGATTAATGCAAGTGGTGTATTGACCGTTATCGATGCCGGTACTACTGTCATTACAGCCACGTTAGGAGAGGTCGATGCCGAAGGTTCTTTAACCCTCGAATCTACTGGAGACCCTATCCTGCCTCCAACACCAGCTCCCACACCGCAGGTTAGCCAGGATAGTGTTATTTCTATGTACAGTAATGTATATAATGATGTAGTGGTGGACACCTGGAACCCTTTTTGGGAATTCTCAACTACGCTAGTAGATGATGTTAAAATCGGGAATGATGACTTGAAGCGATACAAGCAGCTCAACTTTGTAGGTATCCTTACAGAGTCGGCCAAGATTGATGCCTCTGATATGACCCACTTCCATATGGACATTTGGACACCAGATCCAACGGATGGTGGGCAGACCTTCAAAATTCTATTAGTGGATTTCGGAGCAGACGGTAATTTCGGAGGAGGAGATGATTCTTCTCATGAAGTGAGCTTTACCGCGCCCACCTTGTCATCAGGAAAATGGGTGAGTCTAGATATTCCTTTAGTGGACTTTGCCGGTTTGGTGAATCGTAACAATATTGCCCAGTTGGTACTTTCTGGAGAAATTCCCAACGTCTTCGTAGACAATGTCTACTACTATAACAGTGGCTCCAGCGGACGACCAGAGCCGACTGAAGCTGCACCAACCCCGACGGTGGATGCCGCTGATGTTGTTTCACTGTTCAGTAATGCGTACGATGATGTACCGGTAGATACTTGGTCCGCTGATTGGGACGTGGCTCAACTAGAAGACATTCAGGTAGCAGGAGATGATGTGAAATTGTATACAGGTTTGTCTTTCGCTGGTATCGAATTTACAAGCCAAACCGTGGACGCTTCTCAGTTGGATCGTTTCCATATGGACATTTGGACGCCAGATCCTACTACCGTACCCGCCGCCCTACGTATCAAGTTAGTTGATTTTGGTGCAGACGGTGCCTTCGGTGGTGGTGATGATGTGGAACATGAACTAGCAATAGATGCGAACACCAGCCCAGCATTGGCTACCGAGTCATGGGTGGGCATAGATCTGCCTCTAAGCGCCTTTGCAGGCCTTACCACTCGTGGCAACCTCGCTCAAATGATTATCTCTGGTGATCCTAATACTTTATACGTTGACAATATTTACTTCTACGCTGGCGAAGGCGGCGGTGGTGGCGGTGGAGATACCGAGCCAATGGTAGCTGCTCCAGCGCCTACACAAAGTAGTGCTGATGTTGTTTCTCTATTCAGTGATGTGTACGACGATGTACCGGTGGATACTTGGCGTACAGATTGGTCAAATGCGACTTTTGAAGATGTTTTAGTAGCCGATAATGCGACTAAAAAGTATTCTGCGCTTGACTTTGTAGGCATTGAAACTGTGGCCAATCCTGTGGACGCAAGCGGGATGACCCACTTTAGCATGGATGTTTGGTCTCCAGATTTCACCGTGTTCGGTGTGAAGCTGGTTGACTTTGGTGCCGATGGTGCCTTTGGTGGTGGCGATGACGTGGAGCATCAAATTAACTTTGAGGCTCCGGTGCAAGGAGATTGGGTGAGTTTTGATATTCCATTGGCAGATTTCACCGGTTTAACCACGACTTCTAACATTGCACAGTATATTCTAGTAGGTCAGCCTACTGCTGCGACTACGGTATTTGTAGATAATGTTTACTTCTTCAATAGTGAAGGAGGAGGAGGTGGTGGTAATGAGCCTACCATGGCTGCTCCAACGCCAACGCAAAGCGAATCGGATGTCGTTTCGCTGTTCAGTGATGCCTATACTGATGTAACTGTTGATACTTGGCGTACAGACTGGTCTGCTGCTACTTTTGAAGATGTTACGGTAGATGGTAATGCGACTAAGAAGTACTCAGACCTAGATTTTGTCGGCATTGAAACGGTGTCAAGCACAGTAGATGCCAGCAATATGACACACTTCCGTATGGATGTTTGGTCTCCAGACTTTACGGTCTTTGGTATCAAACTAGTTGATTTCGGTGCGGATGGCGCTTTCGGAGGTGGTGATGATGCAGAACATCAAATCAACTTCGATGCTCCTGTACAGGGAGAATGGGTGAGCTTCGATATCCCGTTGACTGACTTCACAGGTCTTACGACTACTGGTAATATCGCTCAGTATATCTTGGTGGGACAACCCACAGGAGCAACAACAGTTTTCGTGGACAATGTTTACTTCTACACCGATGGCGGTGGAGGAATGTTGACAGAGCCAGCCATGGAAGCTCCAACACCAACGGAGGATGCCGCTAATGTAGTTTCTCTATTTAGCGATGCCTACGATGATGTAGCCGTTGATACATGGCGTACAGATTGGTCGGCTGCTACCTTTGAAGATGTGACCGTAAATGGTAATGCGACCAAGAAATACTCTGCATTAGACTTTGTAGGTATTGAAACAGTTTCCAGCCCAGTGGATGCTAGCAATATGACTAATTTCAGTATGGATATCTGGTCCCCTGACTTCGAATTGTTTGGAATCAAACTGGTTGACTTTGGAGCGGATGGTGCCTTTGGCGGCGGAGACGACGTCGAGCATCAGATAGACTTCAACATGCCGATGCAAGGAGACTGGGTGAGCTTAGATATTCCATTGACTGACTTCACTGGCCTCACGACTACCGGTAATATTGCTCAATTTATCTTAGTAGGTCGCCCTGCTGGAACTACCACGGTCTTTGTAGATAACATCTACTTCTATGGAGAAGGTGGTGGTGGAAACCTTACTGAGCCAGCAGAAGCTGCTCCAGCACCAACCCTTGCCGAAGCAGATGTAATTTCGCTGTTCAGTGACGTTTATACAGATGTTCCTGTTGATACCTGGCGTACAGATTGGTCTTCAGCGACTTTCGAAGATGTGATGGTAGCAGGTAATGCGACTAAGAAGTATTCTGCCCTAGATTTTGTGGGTATCGAAACTGTGGCCAACACCGTTGATGCTAGTGAAATGACTCACTTCCATATCGATGTATGGTCAGCTGATGCTACATTCTTCGGTATCAAAATCGTTGACTTTGGTGCGGACGGCGCCTTTGGAGGAGGAGATGATGTAGAACATCAGATCAACTTTGAAGCTCCTCAACAAGGAGGCTGGGTGAGCTATGATATTCCATTGACTGACTTCGCCGGACTGACAACAAAAGGAAATGTAGCACAATACATCTTAGTAGGTCAGCCTACTGGAGCGAATACGATTTTCGTTGACAACATGTATTTCCACAAATAACATTTAGTGTAGTTAAAGGGAAGCTAATTTCCTCTTCGGAAGAATTGGCTTCCTTTCCCAGACTCCGTTAGAGAGTCGTCAATCCTACACTCAAAATAAAAGTAAAATGCAATTTAAATATAGCGCTATAAAGCCCTTCGGTGGCATTGCACTTCTCTTTTTAGTAGCCTTTGTATTCTCTGCTTGTGAAGAGGACAATGAAGCTCTCGCAGATCGAAATTATCAACTGGTATGGCAAGATGAGTTTGAAGGAGCTGCTGGTCAATTGCCAGACGCAAGCAAGTGGAATTTTGATGTCGGTACCGGTTGGGGAAATAACCAACTAGAATATGATACAGACCGTGCCGAAAACGCCTCCACCGATGGTAATGGCAATCTAGCTATTGTAGCTCGTAGAGAATCTTTTGCCGGATCCGCTTTTACTTCAGCTAGAATTACCACCCTAGGGAAATTTGACCGAACCTACGGTCGATTCGAAGCCCGCATTAAAATGCCTTGGGGCCCAGGAATTTGGCCTGCTTTCTGGTTGTTGGGCTCAAATTGCGACCAGCAAGAATGGCCGCTGTGTGGTGAGATTGACGTGATGGAATATAGAGGTCAAGAGCCAAATATTATTCATGGTTCGGTGCATGGCCCTGGATATTCTGCTGGGGGAGCAATTACCAAAAATTTTAGCTTCGAACAAGGCCGATTTGATACCGATTTTCACTTATTCGCTGTTGAGTGGGGCGAAGAATTTATCAACTACTATGTTGACGAAACGCTATACTTTTCTATCACTCCCGCAGATTTACCAGGCGAATGGGTATATGACCACCCTTTTCATATCATCTTGAACGTGGCTGTTGGTGGTGACTATGTAGGTTTTCCAACTACGCAGACACCCTTCCCACAAACCATGTTAGTCGATTACGTGAGAGTATACCAGGAAGTAAATTAGCGCTAAGTACTTAACTTAGAGGACAAAAGTTTTGGACCGCTAATACAGAACAGAATCAACAATGGAAACCGTACAGTCAACAACAGAGCTGGTAGAAATCAGCCAGGTAGAATTTGAGGGCGAAGCCTACTTCAAGATTACCAATAGCGACGCCATGCGTCCTTTCTTTATGAGTCTCGTTAGTCATTCCAATCATTGGATGTTTATTTCCAGTAATGGTGGATTAACAGCTGGCCGAAAGAATTCGGAGAACCCTCTGTTCCCGTATTACACAGATGACAAGATTACTGAGTCGGCCGAAATTACTGGCAGCAAATCGATCTTCTGTGTCCATAAGGAAGGTAAAGCCTTGATTTGGGAGCCCTTCTCCGAAAGATTCGAAGGAAGGTATATGGTTCGTAGAAACCTGTACAAGAGCATCTATGGTAATAAGCTTCTCTTTGAAGAAGTGAACCTAGACCTAGAGCTGAGCTTCCGATATCAATGGTGTACCAGTGAGAAGTATGGTTTTATCAGGAGATCCATCCTGACCAATATGTCTGGAAAGGATGTAGTTGTAGAGCTATTAGACGGTCTTCAGAATATCATGCCTTATGGCGTGCCAAGTGACCTCCAAATGCGATCCAGCAACTTGGTAGATGCCTACAAGAAAAGTGAATTGGAAAAAGACACTGGGCTAGGTATCTACAGTTTGAGCGCTATCATCGTTGACAAGGCTGAACCTAGTGAAGCCTTAAAGGCCAATGTTGTCTGGTCTCTTGGGTTAGATAATCCTAAATACCTTTTGTCCTCCCGACAGCTAAAGAATTTCAGGAAGGGGCTACCCTTACAGGAGGAAGTTGATGTACGCGCAGAAAAAGGAGCGTACTTGTTGAATACAGAAGTCCAGCTTGCTGCAAATGCGGAAAAGTCATGGATGATCATCGCTGATGTAAATAAAAACCACTCAGCTTTAGCCAGAATATCGGAAACCATTGGCGGAGAGAAGGATTTGGAGAATTTGATACAGCAAGACATTACTGTTTGCACGCAAAGCCTCATTGCACTAAATGCTGCTTCTGACGCTTTGCAACTTACAGCAGACAAGTTTAGAGATGCTCGTCATTTCTCAAATGTCTTGTTCAATATCATGCGAGGAGGAATTTTCGATGACAACTATCAAATCGAAAAACCTGATTTCGCGAGCTATTTGGAAAAGGCTAATCGTAGTTCCTATGAGCAAGCCAAAGACCAGCTTGATAAGCTTCCGGACCTTTTCTCTTTTGCAACGCTCCAAAGAATAGCCAGTCAGAGTCAGGATGATGACTTCAAAAGGCTTTCTTTGGAGTATATGCCTTTGAAATTTAGCCGTCGTCACGGTGATCCCAGCCGGCCCTGGAATAAGTTCTCTATCAATACACGTAGTGAACTGGATGGTTCGAAGATCTTAGACTATGAAGGCAATTGGCGTGATATATTCCAGAACTGGGAAGCGCTAGCCTTGGCCTATCCGATGTTCATTGAGAGCATGTTTCAGAAGTTTCTCAATGCTACGACCTTTGATGGTTACAACCCTTATCGGGTCACGAAAGGTGGTTTTGATTGGGAAATCATCGAGCCAGATGACCCATGGTCTTACATCGGGTATTGGGGAGATCATCAGATCATCTACCTACTGAAATTCTTAGAGTTCTCAGAGAAGGTATTCCCCGGTAAGCTCGCTACTTATTTTTACAAAGATCTATTTGTGTATGCAAATGTGCCGTACCGAATCAAGTCTTTTGGTGAAATCCTAAAGAACCCAAAGGATACCATTGACTTCGATCATGAGTCGGACGAACGTATACGGGAACGTAGAGCGGCAATGGGCGCTGATGGAGCTTTGTTGTGTAATGCAGCAGGTGAGATCTATCGAGCAAACTTCATTGAGAAAATCTTAGCTACACTACTCGCTAAGTTGTCCAATTATATTCCGGAGGGTGGGATTTGGATGAATACACAGCGTCCAGAATGGAATGACGCCAATAATGCCCTAGTAGGCAATGGCGTCTCGATGGTCACTCTGTATTACTTGCACCGTTTTCTGCAATTCTTCAAAGGTTTGTTGAAGGAGGCTAAGCAGGAGGAATTCATGGTGGCTGAGGAACTCATGGAGTTCTTTGGAAAAGTCCAAGCCACCTTTGAACAAAACAAGTCGATCCTTTCAGGAGCAATCAACGATAAAGATCGAATGCAGGTGCTGCGTGGAGTAGGGGAGGCAGGTTCTGCCTACCGAGATAAGATTTACGACCACGGTTTCTCAGGGGGCAAAGCCCCGATGAAACTCGGAGAACTGCAATACTTCATCGACATTAGTATTGATTACCTCACGCATGCCATCGATGCCAACAAACGCTCCGACAATCTCTTTCACGCCTACAACTTAATGACCGTAGAGAGTGATACAGAGGTTTCCATTTCCTATTTGAGCGAAATGCTAGAAGGCCAGGTGGCCGTCTTGAGTGCGGGGCACCTGTCTGGCGAAGAATCCTTAGCGGTATTGGATGCCATGCGGGAAAGTAAGTTGTACCGCCCGGATCAGCATAGTTACTTGTTATATCCGAACAAAAACCTACCACGCTTTACTAAGAAGAATACGATTCCAGCTGCGGCCGTGGCTGATTGCGCACTGTTGCAAAAACTAGTGCAAGATGGTCAGGCTCAGATCATTGAAAAAGACATTAAAGGTGATTATCATTTTAATGGCAATTTCAGGAATGCTAATGACCTAGAGGCGGCCCTAGTAGGCCTTGCAGCTGGGCCTTACGCTGATCTGCTGCAGCAGGATAAGAGCAAGGTCCTAGATATTTTTGAGGACATGTTTGATCATAAGGCCTTTACCGGTAGATCGGGCACCTTCTTCGGCTACGAGGGATTAGGGTCCATTTATTGGCATATGGTTTCCAAGTTATTACTCGCTGTACAAGAGAGTTACCTACGTGCTATGAAAGAGGGGGCAGCACCCGCTACTCTAGATGCATTGGCTGCCCATTACCATGAGATTAATAAAGGTATTGGCGTACATAAGGCCCCGGCGGTTTATGGCGCATTCCCAACTGATCCTTATTCCCATACTCCTGCTGGCAAAGGCGCGCAGCAACCCGGTATGACCGGACAGGTTAAAGAGGATATTCTCAGTCGATTTGGAGAGCTAGGAGTATTTGTTCAGAGCGGGCAATTATCCTTTGACCCCACGCTCTTACAGGAAGCAGAGTTTTTGGGTAAACCACAAACCTTCTCCTATCTGGATGTCAAAGGCCAGGCGCAAGAAGTACAACTTCCTGCTGGATCCTTAGCTTTCACCTACTGTCAAGTGCCAATTATCTATCAGTTAGCTGAAGAAGAAGGCTTAGCGGTCACTTATAAGGATGGCCGTTTGGAGAAGTCAGGAACGCTTGCCCTTGACCAGGCAGCCAGCCAACAGCTTTTTGAAAGAACGGCGCAAATTGAGAAGATCGTCGTTCAGCTGAAGAAAGCCAGAATGAGATAGTATTAACCCGAAATTACCACTGTTAGGCTAGAAGTGATCCCTTACCTCTGTGTAAGGGGGGAAATCCTAATAAATAGACAAAACGATAGAACCTTGAATACTACAAAGCTCATAGCAATCCTTTTCAGTTTAACTCTATGCTTTTCCTGCAATCCAAAGGAAGCACAGGAGGAAAACCCATCACCTATAACATCACCAATCTTGGCTAAAGATATTCTAGGAAACCCTGAGTATTTGGCGATCTCCTATGGAGGATACCGTCAAAATAGTAGAGATGTTCAACCTACCGTGGCACAATTAAAAGAGGATATGAAAATTCTCTTTGCCATGGGTATCAAGGTCCTGAGAACCTACAATGTAGAGTTGCCACATGCATCGAATGTCGTGGCTGCCATTGATGAGCTAAAGAAGGAGGATCCTTCTTTTGAAATGTATGTAATGTTGGGGGCTTGGATCGATTGTAAAGGAGCATTTACCGACAATCCTGATCACAATGAGGAAGATGTAGAAGCCAACGCCGCGGAAATTCAGCGCGCTGTAGAATTGGCCAATCGTTACCCGGATATCATTAAGGTTATTGCGGTCGGTAATGAGGCCATGGTGAAGTGGGCAGCCAGTTATTTTGTACAGCCAGGCGTGATATTGAGGTGGGTGAATTATTTGCAAGAGTTAAAACAAGCCGGAGATCTACCTGCGGACCTTTGGATCACGAGCTCCGACAACTTTGCCTCCTGGGGAGGCGGGGGCGAGGAATATCACGTCGAAGATCTCACTGCTTTGATCAAAGCGGTTGATTTCGTTTCTCTGCACACTTATCCAATGCACGATACGCATTACAATCCGGATTTCTGGGGTAATGCTCCTGAGGAAGAGTCGAAGCCTGATAGCGCAAGAATCGCCGCTGCGATGGACCGCGCACTTGCCTACGCCCAAACTCAGTACCAAAATACGGCAGATTACATCAAAAGCCTCGGGGTGGATAAACCGATTCACATCGGAGAAACGGGTTGGGCCAGTTTTTCTAATGGACACTACGGTACTGAGGGCTCCAAGGCCACTGATGAATATAAGGAAGGTATCTATTATCACCTCCTACGTGAATGGACCAATAAGGAAGGGATTTCCTGCTTCTATTTCGAGGCATTTGACGAGAACTGGAAAGATGCCGGTAACCCCGGAGGTTCAGAGAATTATTTTGGACTATTTACGATCGATGGAAAAGCTAAATACGCCTTATGGGACTTAGTAGATCAAGGCGTCTTCGAGGGATTGGGCAGAGGGGATCAATCGATTACCAAGACTTACAATGGTGAGCTATCGGCATTGCTTAAGGAGGTCGCTAACCCACCTATGAAAGAATCACTGACTGCTCAGCAATAGAGTTGTGGGCCGTCTATAACTAGTGAGTGATCAACGAAGACAACCCCAGAAAACCTTGAATGCTGCACAAAGTCAGTGCAATAAAAACACCTAAAAATGAGATACCCTTATCTACTACTAGTGCTTATGCTTGCTGCCTGTAATACTGTCGAAGAATTAGATATCGAGGTATATGAAACCTCGGCAGCTGGAAATCAGCTTACCGCTTTGACTGAATTCTCGGAAGCCGGAGAGGCTACGGAGATCAAATTGAAGCCCGATGAATCATTTCAGACCATCACGGGTTTTGGGGGTTCCTTTACCGAATCATCGGCCTATTTACTAAATAAATTAGGCGCAGAAAATAGAGCCAAGGTGTTGGAAGCCTACTTCGGAGAGAGTGGGGCCAAGTACTCCTTGACTAGAACACACATGAACTCCTGTGACTTTTCCGTGAGCAATTACTCCTACGCTCCGGTGGAGGGGGATGTAAAATTAGATAGTTTTTCCATTGAAGAAGATCGCGATGACATCATTCCGATGATCAAGGAAGCGATGGCCGTTTCCAAAGATGGCTTCAAGATCCTCTCCTCTCCTTGGACCGCCCCACCTTGGATGAAAGACAACAAGGACTGGCGCGGTGGTAAGCTGCTACCGGAATACTACGAAACCTGGGCACTATTCTTTTCCAAATACTTAGAGGCTTATAAAGCGGAGGGGATCGATATCTGGGGATTTACTGTAGAAAATGAACCGCTGGGCAATGATAGTAACTGGGAGAGTATGCATTTTACGCCAGCAGAGATGACTCAATTTGTACAGCAGTATCTAGGCCCCAAATTGGAGGCTGACGGTCATGATGTCAATATCCTAGGCTACGACCAGAATCGCGAACACCTCAAGGAGTGGGTGGATGAAATGTATAAAGATGAAGCTAGCTCCAAATATTATGATGGAACGGCTATCCACTGGTATGCCAGTACTTTTGAAGTGTTTCCGGACGAGCTCCAGTATGCGCACGAGAAAGCCCCGAATAAATACTTAATCCAGTCTGAAGCCTGCGTAGATGCACAAGTGCCCGTCTGGCAAGACGATCAGTGGTACTGGTCGAAGGAAGCCACGGATTGGGGTTGGGATTGGGCTCCAGAGGATCAAAAGCACATGCACCCCAAGTATGTACCGGTTTATCGTTATGCTCGCGATATCATTGGATGTCTAAACAATTGGGTAGACGGATGGATCGATTGGAACATGGTACTAGATCGCCAAGGTGGGCCCAACTGGTTTAAAAACTGGTGCGTAGCACCTGTTATTGTTGATCCGGATGCAGATGAGGTCTACTTCACGCCACTGTACTACACCCTATCCCATTTCAGCCGATACATCAGACCCGGTGCCAAAAGAATTGGTTATGAGCACACGGATGAGGACCTACTTGTAACCGCTGCCCAAAATCCTGATGGCTCCCTTGCCGTGATATTGCTGAACCAAGGGAGTGAAGAAAAGCAGATTTCTCTTTCTCTAGGTGAGAAAGTCAAAAATATCTCCATTGATGCCCAAGCCATACAAACGATTATAGTTCCCAATCAATAGTACCTTCAACAAAACGCATTATCATGAGTCAATACAAAACCGCAGCCAAGGATAGAGTACCTGTGGTGCAGAAGTTCGCCTTTGGCGCCGGACACCTTGTCAATAACCTACTACCCGGTGCACTCGGTATTTTCATGTTCTTTTTGCTTACAGCCTTCGGTATGGATCCCTTCTTGGCGGGACTTCTAGGAGGTCTGCCCAGGATTTTCGATGCTTTGACGGATCCGATCATGGGCTTTATTTCAGACAATACTAAATCCAAATACGGACGAAGACGCCCCTACATATTTGTTGGTGCTATCCTCAGCGGCTTATTCTTTGTGATTCTGTGGCAATTGGATGAGAACAATACCCAGTCCTATAACTTCTGGTATTTCTTACTGTTTTCACTTGTTTATTTGATTGGGAATACGATTTTTTCCACTCCCTTGATTGGATTGGGGTATGAAATGACCTCGGATTACAACGAGCGAACCCGCCTAATGGCCTTTTCCCAAACGATGGGCCAAATCGCTTGGATGATCGTTCCTTGGTTTTGGGTATTGATTGCTGACCCGGATCTATTTGACAATCAAGCAGAGGGTGTGCGGAAGCTTTCAGTTGTGGTAGGAGCAGTATGTATTGCCCTAGGGGTATTGCCAGCTATCTTCTGTAAGGGAATTGATGCTTCAGAGATGGCAAATCGGAAGGAAATCTCCTTTGCTACCTTATTTACCAATCTTGTGGATCTCTTTAAAGGGATTGTGCAGGTGGCCAAGAACAAGCCTTTTGTGAAACTGTGCGGCGCTACTTTCCTAGTCTTCAATGGCTTCCAAATGGTAGCTTCATTCAGCTATTTCATCATCGTATTCTATATGTTTGATGGAGATTATGGAGCTGCAGGAAATTGGCCAGCATGGTTCTCTACTGTAAGTGCATTTGCCACTGCATTTTTGGTAATTCCTATTATTTCTTGGATGTCTAATCGGATGGGAAAAAGAAAAGCCTTTATCCTATCCACGGCTATCTCCATCGTAGGTTATCTGCTAAAATGGTGGGGATTCAATCCAGACAATCCTTGGCTGCTTTTCATGCCACTACCGTTTATCGCTTTCGGAGTTGGTGGTCTATTTACCTTGATGATGAGTATGACTGCTGATGTTTGTGATTTAGATGAATTGGAGAATGGCATGCCACGTCGAGAGGGAACTTTTGGAGCTATCTATTGGTGGATGGTGAAACTAGGGCAAGCGCTTGCTTTAGTAATGGGGGGATTGGTATTGAAAATTGTAGGTTTTGATCAAAATTCACAATTGCAAACCGTCGAAACATTGACACGCCTTCGTTTGGCAGATATTATCGTACCTGCCTTTACCGCAGGCCTTGCCATCTGGGTAATGTGGAGTTATGATCTGACAGAAGATAGAGCACGTGAAATTCAAGAAACATTGGTGGAAAGAAGAGGGGAGCTTTAGGGCTTGTCTAGTCTTAAAACCACTAGAATAATCATACACTAAATCCTGTAGTCTTAGAATTAACAAAACTGATATGTCATTTAGGTACCGTAAATCATGGGACATCAAGGGCGTCGACCTTAATAGTAAATCGGCAGCAGAAATTGAGGCTCTATTCAAAGGAGTATTGGAGGATGGTATGCATGGCCTATGCTTTAGTGCATATGTGGAAGGCCAAGAACCAGGCTCAATTTTGACCGATGAACAAGTCCGCCGTCGTATGGGGATCATTGCACCTTATACCAGTTGGGTACGTTCTTTCTCCTGCATTGAAGGGAATGAATTGATACCAAAAATCGCTAAAGAATTTGGTATTAAGACCCTCGTAGGAGCCTGGATCGGAGATGATCCGGAAAAGAACGAAGAGGAAATTGCTGCGCTGATCGATTTGGCCAAGCAAGGAGTGGTCGATATTGCAGCGGTTGGCAATGAAGTCATGTATCGTAAAGATGCCACCGAAGACCAATTGTTAAGCTATATCCATCGTGTGAAGGAGGCTTTACCGGATATCCCGGTGGGATACGTGGATGCCTACTACGAATTTAGCCATCGCCCTCGTATCACTCAGGCTTGTGATGTAATCTTAGCAAACTGCTATCCTTATTGGGAGGAGTGTCATATCGACTACAGCCTTTTACATGCCAAACAGATGTATTATCAAGCTTTGGCGGCGGGTCAAGGCAAGAAAGTTATTGTTACCGAAACTGGATGGCCAAGCCAGGGTACTGCCCTGGGTGATGCAGAGCCTTCCAGGGTTAATGCCTTACGCTACTTCTTGAATATGCAGCAATGGTCTGCACAGGATAATATTGAAATGTTCTACTTCTCCTCCTTTGATGAGGCTTGGAAAGTAGGCGCCGAAGGAGATGTTGGTGCCTACTGGGGACTTTGGGACAAAGATGAACAACTTAAATTCTAATACTGTTTTAGTAAGGTTAAATGCTTGGGTTGTGGAGCTATTCTTTTGCTCCATGACCCAATCTGCAATAAGGATATCGATGAACTGATCTAAACTTATTTCGACTCAGGAGAGTATAATAAGGTGAAATCAGTTCTCTCATTGAAAGATACCGTTCTCCGACAATTTTGTGGTCAGCGTTTTAGCTAGGAGAATTACGCCCAACGGAAGTAAGACTTTTAGCTAAAAGGGTGACTCCAAAACACAAAAATTGTTAGAGAACCAAAGATACATGTACATGACTCACAGCAATAAACAGCCCTTCCCCTTTGCCGCAGCCATATGCTATTCGGGTTTTCGAGAAGGGCAGCACCCGGGAGGAGAGCATCCGACTTATGAGCAGATTAAGGAGGATCTATTGATCTTACAAGGTCATTGGAAGTACCTGCGCTTATATGATTGCGATCAGCACGCCCTGACTACTTTGGAAGTGATCCGTCAGGAGCGGCTCGACTTCCAAATTATGCTAGGAGCCTATATCGAGGCTGAAATGAACAACTTTGGTTGCCCCTGGGGTGGAGGAGTATATTCGGAAGAGCAATTAGACAAGAACAGAACAAGTAATCTGCAAAAGATCAATAAATTGATTGATCTCGCCAATCAGTATCCTGATATTATTTGTTCGCTATCTGCCGGAAATGAAGCTTGCGTAGATTGGACCGACCATTACGTTCCCGTCAAGCGTGTAGTGGAATATGTGAAACTCATCAAAAGAGGAGCAAAACAGCCGGTGACTTTTTGCGAGAACTACGTTCCTTGGTTGCACAAACTCAAACCGCTAGCTGAAGTGGTAGATTTCATTTCAATCCATACCTATCCCGTCTGGGAGTACAAGCACATTCACGAGGCCATCGCGTATACTAAAGAAAACTACGAATCCGTAGCGAGCTTGTACCCGGATACACCAGTTGTTATCACGGAAGCAGGCTGGACGACTCAGTCCAACGGCCATGGGATCAACCCTCAAAACGTGAATGAGGAACTGCAAAAGACCTACTTCCAAGACCTAATGGAATGGACAGAAGCAGCACAGATCACAACCTTCGTCTTCGAAGCCTTTGATGAACCCTGGAAAGGTTCCTCCGATCCAATGGAGCCTGAGAAACACTGGGGCCTATTCAAGGTAGACCGAAGCCCGAAGCTGGTGGTAGAGCATTTGAGCCAGCAGCCCATTACATAGTTAGATAGCTGTCCGTAGTTTCAAACTGCGGACAGCTATCTAACAACAAACTACGGACAGCTATATACAACATAAGAACATAGTCCTTTCCCTTCCTATTTCCCTTCAAGACCAATCCCCAGGACGCACTGCTAAAGCTCATGGATTCAAAGTCTAGAGGCTTTAGACTATTCTATCTATTTCTGTCAAATCTAATGTAGTCACTACTAGATGAGTAGAATGATTTTTTATTTGTGTCTATTTGACACAATAGACATATTTGTGTACTTTTAATGTCAACACCTATCGATTCATCAAGTTGTACACATGAAAAGAGCATTTAGAATTGTTGGCCGAATACTCGGCGTCTTGTTGTTACTGATCCTATTGGCAGTTGGATATTTTCGAATAAAATGGGGAATTGAATCTTCCCGAAATATGAAATTGGCGGGAGAAGCCGCTCCTATGCTGACCATAGATGGACAAACCTTCCGAGATTTAAATAAGAACGGTAAATTGGATGTGTATGAGAATAGGGAGGCTACTTTGGAAGATAGAGTAGAGGACCTATTGGGCCAGATGAACCTAGCGGAAAAAGCAGGAATGCTATTTGCGCATTTTCTAGGGATGAATGCAGATGGTTCCTTGATGGAGATTCCGACCTTTTCTGATCCTTTTTCATTTATGGCAGAAAATACATCTACCACGCTCCTGAAAAAGAAGATGACGGCTGTTCAAAACCTTGGAGGTACCTCTGCTTATAATTATGCGACCTGGAACAACAACCTACAAGCTTTGGCACAACGTACCAGACTCGGCATCCCAATTACCCTCATTTCTGATCCTCGGCATGGAGCCACCGGAATGGCAGGAGCCAGTGTCGGTGCCAAATGGATATCTGTGTGGCCTTCTCCATTAGGACTGGCTGCCACTGGAGATTCGGCGCTCGTTTGGGAATTCGGAGATATTGCGCGTCAGGAATACTTAGCACTAGGCATCCGATTGGCACAGCATCCTATGGCAGATATTGCTACTGATCCTCGCTGGGCGAGAGTAAATGGTACATTTGGGGAAGATGCAGACCTTAGCGCGCGCCTAACCAAGGCTTACATCCTGGGTTTGCAGGGTGATAGTATAACGGCTAATAGCGTGGCTTGCCAAACGAAACACTTCCCAGGAGGAGGGCCACAGGAGGATGGCTGGGATGCTCACTTTGCCAGTGGAAAAGGACAAGTGTACCCCGGTAATCAATTTGCCTATCATCTCAAGCCATTTGTGGACGGAGCTCTAGCTGCTAATACCGCACAGATCATGCCTTATTATGGAATACCCAAAGGGCAAACCAAAGAAGAGGTCGGATTTGGTTTCAATGAAGAGATGATTCAAGGTTTATTGCGAGATTCTCTAGGCTTTGACGGAGTAGTAGCTACAGATTGGGGGATTATTTCGGATGCTTTTGTAAAAGAGGCTTCAGCCTGGGGGGTAGAGCATCTTTCGGAAAAAGAACGGGTCAAAAAGGTGCTGGATGCGGGTTGTGATGTCTTTGGAGGAGAATACGTGACGGACTTAATCATTGAACTGGTAGAAGAGGGGCAGGTCAGCGAAGAACGGATTGATCTTTCTGTTCGTAGGGTACTCAGAGACAAGTTTAAACTAGGGCTTTTTGATGATCCATATGTTGACCTAGATAAAGTGGATATCGTGGGCCAACCCAGATTTGTAGAGAAAGGGAAGGCAGCCCAACGAAAATCACTGGTATTGCTTAAAAATGAAGACAACACCCTGCCTTTATCTGCCAATCTGAAAGTGTACCTGATAGGGATGGAAGAGCAAGGGCTGACGGAAAAATATCCTCAGATTGTCAATAGTATAGAAAAGGCCGATGTGATCGTTCAAAAACTAAAGACCCCATCCTCGCCATCTCCAGGAGGCAGCTTTTTGGAAAGAATGATCCCACAAGGAAGATTGGATTTTAAAGAAAAGGATAAACAAAAAATACTCGAGCGGATGGAAGGGAAACCCACGATCACCATTCTTACGATTACCCGTCCGCCAGTGGTTCCTGAGATAGATGCCGCCAGCAAAGCTATGATTGCAGACTTTGAATGCCAAGACGAAATTCTTCTCGAAATGATCTTTGGTAAGTTCAAGCCAAGTGGTAAGCTGCCCATTGAGATCCCCTCCTCTGTAGAAGCGGTACAGAACCAGTTGGAGGATGTGCCTTATGACTCTAAGGATCCTCTGTATTCCTTTGGACATGGCTTGTCTTATTAAGTCAGGAATATGTTGCATAAAGTTTTGTGTAGTTTGAAACTGATGTGATTTTTCAGGCTAATAGGAAGCCTTAGGATTGTGCTGAAGAATACCGGATGATCTATCTCTCTAAGGATAGACAGGCGGTCGCCCGCCTGGGGGATTATGCTTTTTTAGCCAATAGCGATTCAGAGAAAGAGAATGCAATTGAAAAACTCTGTGCTAGAGAACTTTATAATGTAAGCCTGAATGCCGATCTTGTTACGCGTTCTTCTGGGCTAGATTAATCGGGATCGGAGATTTGAACCTGATGCTAAGCAGTGTGACAATAGTAATCTTGAAGTTTCTGGTATTGTGTTTTATGGCCAAACAAGGCAGAAAAATCGCACCCCTGTCCAGCCGGCCAGGCGGGATAGCCGTAGGCTAAGTAAGATTCTTTCTAACGAAGGTTGGACGAAAAAGACGCAGCAGAAAAACACGAGTATCTATTGTTGCACTACTTACAACGGAAGAAAGAGTAAAATCAGGTATTTTCTTTGCTTATTGTTGGGTACCTACTGCACCATTAATAGAACTAAGGTATGAATGAACAACCTACTGATGAAGAGCTGATTTCAGCTATACAGGGAAACAGCACGGAACGAGATAGTGCCATGCGATACATTTTTTTGAACCTAGATTGGAAAGGGATTTTGCACAATTATCTAAGGCAGAAAGGGGGAGAGCAGGATGTGGATGAAATTTTTCAAAAGGCAATTATCGTCTTCGATAGAAACATCAGACAAGGTAAATATCAGGGGAAAAGTAGTTTGAAAACTTATTTTTTCAGTATTGCTAAGCATCTTTGGTGGAAAGAACTGAAAACACATGGAAGGAAAGAGGAGTTCCAAAATGAACATTACAGGGAAGAACAGGAAAGTGTTGAGTTGGAGGTGATTCGAAAAGAACAAAGGCAATTTATTTCCTTGATATTAAGTAAAATTGGGGATCGGTGTAAGAAAATTTTAGAACTGTATCAGTTGGACTATTCTATGGAGGAGATCTCTGTTACCCTGGCTATGTCTAATGCCAATATGGCTAAGAAGGAGGCTTACAGATGCCGCAAGAAATTGAAGCGATTTATTGAGGAGAACCCAGGCTGGAAGGAGCTTATTAATTGAATATCATGGACCGGGAAGAAGAACTATTCTATAGGATCGAAAACTATCTTCGTGCCAAGATGAGCGAGGAGGACAGGAAAGCTTTTGAGGCCGAAATGGCCGCCGATGCCCAATTGGTAGAGGCTGTGAACTTACAACGCTTTGAGCATACTAGCATGGAGGTTTTGTTGGAGAAGGACTTGACGGCAAAAATGGCGAAATGGGGACAAGAAACTCGTCCTCCCGCTACGGGTGCCAAATCACGCTATCCCAGACTTGGCATTATCCTGATTGCCGTGGCGTTGCTTGTAGGTTTGTTTTTTTTGTGGAAGTCTACTCGTAGTCCTGAAAGAGATAGCTTGATGGAGGAACAGGAGGAAGCCATTCCACCAGCTACAGAGGAGTTGCCTCCGACTAAGGTAGAGCTTGATACCACTCGTGCTATTGCGACAGAAGAGACAGAAGAAAAGCCACCTGTAACTAAGAAGATAGTAGTACCAGATGATCCTCCTAAGGAAAGAAAAAGAAGCTTATCCAGCCAGGCCTTGGCGGTTGCTTTGTATGAGGAAAGAACACCTTCACATTTGCAAAGTAGTAGTACCATGAGATCAGGGAGTCCAGATCAAAATGAGGCCTCTGCCCTGATTCGAGGTATCGAACTGTTCGAGGAGGCGCTCTACCAAGAGGCGATTAATACCCTGGAACAAATTGATAGTGTCCAAGAAAAGCAAGCTTTCCGAGCTGCGGAAGAATATTTAGCGCATGCCTATTTTCAGGCGAAAGAATTTGACAAGGCGGCCGTGTTTTTTCGGAATATCCGAGACAATAGCAGAATCATCGTGCGAGAACGGGCCGAGGGATACTTAATGTTGAGTTTGTTGGCCAATTATGATCTACATCAACTAGAAGTGGACCAGCTCTTGCAAAGTATGACTCAGGATGAGTATCATGAGTTTCATCTGGTGGCTGTAAAGGCCGCATCATCATTGGAGTAGATTAAACGCAAACTCATTTACCCAAAGGACTGACCTCCCCAATCAAAATAGAAGGCGCCCAGTAAAAGGGAGCGAGTTTCTCCGGCTTGCCTGCTAACTGCTGTAGATAGCTCAACTTGGCTCGTTGCAAGGCCACATCCTTAGGTACGCCCTTGATCAATTGTTCATAAAAGGCAATCATGAGAGTAGCTGTGCTTTCGTCATCTACTGCCCATAAGGTATTGATAATACTCCTAGCTCCGGCATAGGTGAATGCCCTGGCGAGACTGATCACGCCTTCACCTTGGCGAAGCCGTCCAAGACCGGTCTCACAAGCGGATAGTACGACCAAATCGGCTTGGAGACGCAGATTGTAGATATCCTTGGCGTAGAGTTTTATAAAACCACTAGATGCCCCTTCTTGTTGGAAGGCTAAATAGGCAAAGTCGCCCATGCGGTGGTTGGCTTTCCCATGTGTACTTAGATGTAGGATTTTATATTTGGATGATTCTTCTACAAATCGTGCTTTGGTTCCACTGCTGCCTAACCAAGTATCTCCTTGGAAGAGCCGACTGATCTCCAGGACTTCTTTGGCACTATTGATTAGGCTGCCCAAAGAATCTCTTTGAATACCCAATGGACTTTGATTTTCTTCCTCTTTTAGAGCAATTCCTGCTTCAGCCTCTGAAAAAGGTGCGATCCCCAAGAAGGGCTTCACGGTAGCCCTCGTCTTTTGGCTTTGAATAGTCTGATGCAATAGGGTGGCGGAATTCCCGTACGAGATGCTGTGTTTTTTTAGTAGGAAATCATAAAGGGGTATCTTGCCGTACCGCGGAGGATCTTTTGCTAAAAGCGTTTCGAAGGGTAGATTAGCCAAGGCCTGATCGGGAATGATTATCACTCTTTCGGTGACCTGATCCTCAATCGGTGCCCAAAGCTTTTGGTATAGTTTTACTGCCGCTTCTGTATAATTGAAAATAGATTCCTCTTCTAGCTGCGGGCTTCGCCGATCCACGGAGGCACTATGATAACTGTATAGCCCATCTTTGGTCATCCTTTCTACCAAGGGTGTAATCTCATCTTGGTGTGGAACCACCATAAGCTGGTAATCTTCTTTTTGTAGCAGAAAGATATAGATGCTACTGTCCGTCAATAAATATTCTACTAAGGTCTGATTGGGTTCTAGCAGCTCTTTTTGGATCTTTTCCGTCGAAACAGTTTGTTGTCCATATCGTGCTGCTAAGTACTTGGGGTATTTTTGCTCCAGCTCCTGCTGCAAGGATTGGTATTCGGCATTGTATTGTAGTAGGTGTGCTGTAACTACTTGTAGAGTAGAGTCAGCCGAACGCTCTCCCAAGTCCATTTCTACATACTTTTGTTTTTCTAGGTAGGTCATTTTCATCCGCAATTCCTGCTCTTGTTGCAATAGCTCGGGCTCAATATCACTAGTGTGAAGGGCCTCGGATCTTTGTAGGGCATGGTATAAAAGGGGCGATCGGATGGCTTCTGCGGAGGCAAATGCGCCAAGTTTGTAATGCAGGCTGTCAGTGGCTTCATATAAGTGCAACTCACATTGCATGCGCCCTACATAGGCACTTCTAGCCAACTTCGTAAATTCAAATTTTGAAATGGGATCGAAGCGACGAGCATAATGAGTGACAGCTGCCTGTGCCTCCCGAAAGTAATCCAGGGCAAGCCGGAGCTTGCTTTTGTCTCCATGGTTAAGGGACCATCGCCGATATAGTTTTCCGGTTTCAACCAAGGTGGTTATGAGGGTCTGGAGGGATTGGGTATTGTCGAACTTGTTAGTGCTGTGGTAATTCAAGGCATACAAGGCAGATTGGAACGCCTCTTCAGCTTCTTCAAATTGCTGTAGTAGGCTTAAGTTCCTACCCTTACTGCTTAGGATATAAGCTGTCTTTGGATGCTTTGGACCATACGCGATTAGTGCCATCTTTATGGACAATTCAAAGGAGGCTGCCGCTGCTCGGAATTCCCCTTCAGCCATGTAGTGCGTCCCTAAATTATGGTGGATAGCCAAGGTATAAGTATTGTTCACCTTGATGGAATCGGGTAGCGCCTCTGCCAAATCAATGGCTTCTAAGTTCAACGCATTGGAGCGTTCTACGTCGCCAGCTAGGTTATAGGCTATAGCGAGGTTCGTTTTTAGCGTGATTAAATCGGAACGATGAGGGCCAGCCTGTTGCTTGAAAAGGGCTATGGCCAGTTGAAAATATTTGATCGCCTCCTCGTATTCTTCTCGAGCCGTGGCGTTTAACCCTAAGGCATTGTAGGGGCGGTATAAGAAATAACTTTTGTCTCCTCTATATTTGCGATATATGGCAACAGATTGCTGTAAATACAGATACTCTCTTTCGTAATCTGCGATTTCTTTGTAACAATTAGCTAAACTGTGTAAAGCCAAAGTCAAACCTTTTTCGTATTCGGGTGCACCTTGTAAGACCTCAACGGATCTGTGGGCATATTGGAAGGCTGTGGATCGCTCTCCTCCCTGCAAATAGATACCAGAAAGGGCTGAATAGACAGCCGATACCCTATCGAGTTCATCAGAGAGGTGCTTTTCTATGACCGCCTTTGCTCGCTCGTAGTAAACCAATGCAGAATCAATATTATGGATATAGCGATAATAGTCCCCGATCTTTTTGTTGGCTTGTGCCATATGTCCTTTCGCAACCTTCGGCATGAAGGGAACTTCCTTGTTGACTTCCAACATTTTCTTGAAGTATGGGAACGCTTCCTGATAGCGTTGCATTTGTATCAGGAGACTTCCAATATTTCCATAGTTCACCGTTAGCATATAATGCTCTCTGCCAAAAAGTTTTCGTTTGAAATCTAGCGTCTTTTCGAAGGCGATCACTGCCTTTGATAGTTCTCCCAGCCCGTAGTACGTTTGCCCCTCCAGGTCGTTTAGACCGGCGTAGGCTAGGTAATTGCTACTGCTCGCTGCCTCTAGCCCGTTCTTTGTTTTTTGGATAATGGTTAAGGCGGCGCTAAACTGCTGGGATCGGATCAGTTCTTTGGCTTGCTTAATTCCCTCCATATACGGAATGCTGTCTGTTGTTTTTGCATCTTGACCGACTACAGGGAGCACCAGTACCAATAGTAGGCTCTGTATTAGAATAGATTTGAACGTAAGGCTACAAATTTTGTAAGAATGCTTAAATCCTTTTGGCATAGTAGTATTTTGTTCGACTTTATGTAGTCCTAGATGATTTTTAGGTGTTTGATATTCATGCTTTTATATAGCGATAGCGCTTTTGCTTAAGGTCTTTTTTTATCCCACATAGCTGCCCGTTTGGGCAATAGGATTTCTTCCGAATCACGTAGATCAACTAAAGAATTTAAAAAAATATCAGGATACTTGGGTACCTGCTGACGACTCGGAAGAACTAAGAGTTGAAAATACAATACTACCATCACAATTAAGGCTTTACCAACATCAGTCTGCCCCGACAGGCCGGTTATGCCTTTGCTCAAAAAAAATAATTATGCAAACTACAAAAATTCAGCTCTTGGAAGACGCGAGACAAGCACATACTAATGGTAATTTGGCGCAAGCTTTGGAACTCCTTCAGGAGTATCTCAACCAAAATTCGCCAGGCCACGAAGCTTTTATGTTGCAAGGTGACATCTATCTTGAACTCGGAAATTATTACCAGGCGGAGCAGTCTTACCAGCAGGCCTTGGCTATGCGTCCTGGTTTGGCGGAGATTTATTTTAAACTAGGGGTCTGCCTGGAATCTAGTAATAAAAACCAAGCGGCTCTGGATCAATTCCAGACGGCTTTGAACTTATCTCCTGAGAACCAGACATATCAAGGGAAATTGGGAGAGCTACTGTACAAATTGGGTTTGGAAAGAAGCAATGTCAATTACCTAAGCGAAGGCATCACATTGATGGAACAATGCCATGCTGCCGGCGAATCCTCCATCAGCTTAAGAGATTCATTGGCCCATGCTTATCTGGCAAGAGCCAGTAGTACCTGGGTACCTGATCCAGAGGTGCAGGGGCAGTTGTTAGCTACTTCCCTTGATCAGGTGCTCGCTGCGGAAAAGGAGTTGGCTCGTGCCCAGGAACTCCTGGACCCTGGAAACATCGCGCTGAATACTAGAGCGCAGGAGATGGAACAACAGCTGCTACAGGTGAAAAAGAAGAAATATTTTGGCATCAGCAAATACCTAAAGGTTCCCATCGTTTTTGGTCTGCTCTTTTTGTTTTTTGGATCGAGTGTGCAGAGTTTCCTTTCCTTTCTAATGGCTGGACTCTATTTCGTGGCCAATCGTAAACCTGGATATGTGCAGAATAGTCACTACGTGCAAAATAAAATGAGAACCCCTATTGCCTTGAGAATCATGGATCAAGTCAATGCTATCCTTTCTCAGTTCAGTATTTTTGGCAGTATTGGCAACGTTCTCCTTATTACTTCTCTAATTCGCTTTTTTACTCGTCTATTGGGTGCTTGCTTCGTGATGATCACCCTACCGTATGAAATTGTAAGAAGCTTCGTAACCAACTATAGCTATAATGAAGTGATAGAGCAATTACAGCGGCTAAAATCAGCTATTACCCCGCAAAAGAAAGCGTAGCAGTAGGGATCAATGACATTCAAATATAGGGATGTTTCCAAACGAACGTATCACCTTAATATGGTATAGAACCTTCCATCGGCTGATTAAAGTACTTGACATAACACACTGTTTACATTGGCTTAAGCGATGGAAGAGGCATAGCAAATCTCTAAATCTGTTTTCTATTCTAAATGGATGACTCATTCTTGATAGTGCCTACATCTACCTTTTGATGAAAACTCATCTGTCTTAACACCTGATCCCAGGGATCCTGCCGATTGAAGGAATGGCGGATACTGGAGCAGTTTTAAACCACAAAAAAATGAAAAAACTAAATGTAAGCTTTCTAAGCTTAAGTGGCATAGCCTTGCTTAATGTTATCCTTTTGTCATGCTCTTCCACTCAAAGCAGAATCAATGAAGATCGTCCGGCAATGGATCAATTGGCCATAAGCGCGGATGGGAGATATGGTGCAGCGGTGGATGAAAATGGCGCGGTCTGGCAATGGGAGATCGATATCGAAAGATTTGGACCGCCTACTAATGTGACCCAGATACCTAATCTTGAGGAGGTGTATGGGGTGGCTTTTATGGCTTCGAATGGAATAGCCCTTAAAAAGGATGGGACGGTCATGACTTGGGTCCCCTCCAATCCTACTCAAGTTTCTGAAACGGATATGCAAGCTAGTAAGAAGATTAGTAGTTGCCTCTTTAATCTGCTGTCTGTGAATGCGGATAATGAAGTTGAGGCAGTAGGGAATGCCCCGCAGGATAGAGCGGTACATGGGATGAAAGAGGTTCAGGATGTTCAAGCTGGTGGGTACTACGTCCTGGTGCTAAAACAGGATGGTACGGTTTGGGTGGCAGGAGAGAATGTGAGGAATGCAATCCTTCCCGGTAAGGAGGAGGTGGTAGAGCAGACTGTAAAAGTGGAAGGTCTGCTGAATATTGAGCATATCTTTACTTGCCAAACACCAACACAGGTCAACTTTGCGATCAATGTAGATAAAGAAATCTTCTATTGGGGTGGTCCTACAGGAGGGAAGGTGGAAATGTTTGAGCTAGATCAAGTAGCACAGCCCATCGGTAGCAACTTCTTTCGTCGAGATGATGGCAAGCTGCTGAGATATCAGCATACGAGAGGGACAAATCCCAAGACGGGCAATCGAGATTGGGTCAATTTGCTAAGCCCGCTGGAAGAGGTAAGTACCTATGATCCTACTTTCTTCGTTGATGCCGTGGGCATTTTGACTTCCCGGCCATTTATGGAAACCGTCATCAAGAAAGATGGTAGCCTTTGGCTATGGATGGGAAAGGCTATTCCTCCTCAACAAATTCCTAATATCGTCATGGAGGTGAAATAGAGTTCCTTCATTTCATTTCAGTCTCTGGTCTACTTGTGATGGTAGACTGTTTTAGTAAGCCCCGCCGAAGCGCTTGGATAACAAGTGCTTCGGCCTCTAAATCCAATTGTATGAGAATCCTATTTGTTGTATTGTCTATATTCTTTTTTTCTTCTTGTGAGGTGCTAAATCAACTGGCTCAAGATGCCACGAACATTAACCTGACGAACGACCTGGTGGGTGATTTGGTCCAAAGGTTCAATCGGCAGGGCCCGATCTCTACTACCTTTGAGGATGCTGTCTATGAGATAGATGCATTGGCTAATTTCGAACCGCCGGCCGATGCTTACGCTCCGCTTGATATTCAGCCTAAGTCGCCTGATGGTGGCTACCGCTTGAGTAGTGGCCTTTACACCATGAATGCCAAAAGTTTTTGTCTTCGCGGATACACCTATGGTCCTAGCTCTGGAGATGGCCACTTATATGCACCTTTGAAGGGGAAGAAGGCCGATTTTATACAATTGATACTGGAAAGATATAGTGAACGCCCACATATCACGCAACAGAATATCCAAGTGCTACTATGGGCCATTATTGCTGGGGCGGATATGAATACTTTGGGGGAGCAATATGCCCAAACGTTGAATGAACTATTTACGGTTCAAGAGCTGCTGGAGTTTCAGGGTAAGGATTGGTTAACAGGGATGGCAGATGCGCAAATCCAAAAGTTTCGACAGCTCGCTTTCAATAATATGTCTCCCAAGCTGAAAAACCTACTAGAGGCTGACCAGACCATCAGAAACCTGGTGCGCCAAAATCAGTCTTTCCGACAGGTCGAAGGTATCGCTATTGTCGCTGGAGTAGCTCCACCTGAGGATATGATCAGGCATGTCTCCAAAGGGAGATGGTCTTATCATCCGGATGGCTATTATGTTCGATTTTTCCCAAATGGCTATCCGCAGACGAGAGTAGATGTCTACGTTCCCTTCGAAGGCGAAGAAGTCCAAGATGTCTATTCAACCCAACATGATGCCCAGTACCACAAGATAAAGCAAGTGGTCTTTAATCCGGCTACCATGGTGGCTACTCCGGCGAACCAGTCCAGTCAAAGAATTGGCGTCTCCTCCACCCCGGTCCATCCGACGGCTCCTTATCGGAACCCAGAGACGGCCTGCCACCCAGATTCCATTTTTGATGCGGGCAAACCCAGATACGCCAAAAGAGTAGACGGCTTGGAGCTGCGTGGCTCTGTACCCTTTATCAATATGGTCGAAAAGGCGCTAGCCACTTTGAAACAGGATGCTCCAGAATTTTATCAATACTATCTCCAGGCTAAAGGGGCGAATGGGAAGGGAATAGTTAAAGGTATAGGTATTGACTGCCATTATGGATTTCATACCTTGGATGCCTTTCTGTATATCCGATTGTCGATTTCCTCCGAATGGCAGTATGATCGGTACAATGATTATCCTGAAATAATCGCTGCTATTATTATTCATGAGGCTGTTCATGTTCACCAAGCCTATGCCTACATGAATACCATCGGCAATGGTAGCTTTGAAAATTTTCTGACTTACTATAATAAACGAAGAAATAGCTTTGAACTAGCCGCCACGAAAAAGCAAATTGAATATCTGGAATACGCTCTCCATAAATACCCGGAAGAAAATCCAGCTTACGACCGGATAAAAGAAGCGCTTGAATGGGCCAAGAAATACGAGGATAAACACCGATTGAATCAATAGATTCCCCCCTTCATCCGATGAGGGGACTCATCCGGTGAAGACTGTACGGGGTTGTGTAACAAGTCCCCTATAGAATAATATCTTTTACATGTAGAGTCAACTAATAAGTTTTTATTTGATGTAATAGGAAGCGTCTGTGGAGCTGCTTGAGTTGCTCCACAGGCGTTTTTGGTATAAAAAGGGCTTTTAGGCCCTTTTTTTCGTCTTTTGCGCCTTTCGATTTGCCCGCTGAGCATAGTATTCCTTCCAAAGGCCTGATTGTAAGCAGTAGATCTTGTTGATATTATGAGCGAGGGTTAGCAATAGGAACTCTACCGATACTTTGTCGATTCCCCGTAATAAAAATCGGCGGTGGCCCATGTTGTATTTAATATTGGCAAAAGGAGTTTCTACCTCTACAGATCGTTGCGAACGTTTGGTCTTTCCTACTTCAGAGGCTAGTCTTTTCCGGACTTGCTCTTTATAAGCCTCCAGTTTTTCGCTTATAAATATGCGTCTATTGGATCCAGGTTTGGCCTGTGCACCTCGGCATTGATCAAACAAGGGGCAGCCTGCACAGCTTTGGCACTGGTAGACTTTTAGCTGTCTAGCATAGCCATTGCGGCTCTTTTTGAGGATGTGTTCCTTGAAGTGAAGCTGCTTTTGATTGGGACATAGGTAATAGTCCTGTTCGGGGTCATAAAACCAGTTGTAACTATTAAATCGTTTTTTGCTTAGTTGTCCGGTATGCTCTTGATACCAAGAAGGGTATTTAACATAAGCTATATAACCTTTTTTGTCTAGTAGTTCATAATTTTCTTCGCTACCATAGCCAGCATCAGCCGTGTAATCGGGGCACCAATCTGAGTTTACTGCCCCTTCCACGCGCTGCTCAAGGCTAGCTACATGAGGCATCAGTGTGGTGCTATCGGATGAAGTTTGATGTAGGGTAGCATTGATAATAAACTGTTTAGAGGTAGTGATCTGTGCATTGTAGCCTGGCAATAGCCGTTCATCTTTCATTCGCATAGCTGTTGCATCATGATCCGTCTTTGAGTAAGAATTGCGTCCAGCTAAGACCGATTGCTGAGCCTCGTATTTGATCAACTTGGTTTGCTCTTTGGATAATTGACGATGGATTTTTTCCAATTTACCTTTACGTGTTTTGTCCTTTTGTTGGGCAATCAGTTTGTTGAGCCCTACTAAACGAGCCGCTAGATCTGAACTATTCATCACTAGCTGGATCTGATCAGGGCTTTGGTGCTCAACCAAATCTTTACTACCATAGATTTGATCTTCCTGCTCCTGCAAAGCTTGCCATTGTTGCAGTAAAGTCGTTATCCGGTCCATCACCCAGCCTTTATAACGCTCCGTATTCTTACGCCATACTATCTTATATTTATTAGCATTAGCTTCCCATTTAGAACCGTCCACATACAGGTCGGATAAATCAACATAACCCTGCTCTATCAGATACATCAGGACTTGGCTAACCACTACATCTACAATATCCTGCATGCGCTTAGAACGAAACGAACTCAAGGTCTTAAAACAGGGGCGTTGTCCGCCAGCTAACCAGATAAAGACTAAGTCCTCTCGCAACTTCTTGGCTAAAGATCGACTGGTGTAAACCTTAGTACAATAGCTATACAACCATACCTTAAGTAACATCCGTGGGTCATACGCAGGGCTGCCTTGACTGCTATAATAGCTCGATAGCTCTTGCAAGCACAAGCCTTCCACTACCTCATTAATCAACTGAGCTAAGGCATTATCCGATACTAACTCCTGTAAATGAACGGGTAAGTCGATTACTATATCTTGAGCATAAGGCCGGAAGCGAATCTCCCCTTTTTGAGCTATCTTTGAAGACATGAGCAGTGGTGTTTTCTTTTTGTCTAGACAACTCTAAGTTAACATTCACTGCTCATTCTGCTTTTTGGAGGTTTTTACACAACCCCGTACTTGATCATTATTCATCCCGCAAGGCATCCACTGGATTGGCCTTCGCCACCCGGATGGTCTGCGAGCTAATCGCTAGCAAAGCGATACTGATCACTGCCAGTACACCAGGCAAAAGCTCAAAAGGGCCGATAGGTGCCCGAGCTGCTATTTCCGCAAAGACCAATTGGTCAAATAGGAAATAGGTGAGCGGGAGCCCGATGACAGCTGCGACCAACAACAGGCTGAGAAAGCCGCGACTTAATAGCATAACTAGCCCGCGTTCCGTAGCGCCCATTATTTTTCGGATGCTGATTTCCTTAAAACGCGTTTCCGTAGTAAAGACAACCATTCCTAATAGACCAAAAGATGCAATGGTAATGGCCAGGATAGCCAAGAAGCCAATGATCTTGATCATAGCCGTATATTCATTGTAGGCATGTTGAATGGATTCATCAAAAAAGGAAGCCTGGAAGGGATGTACAGGGTCCACCTTAGACCAGATTGCCTCCAAACGATCCATCGTAATACCCAGGTCAGCTGTTGCGAGTTTGAGGTTGATCACTTGGAGCTGTTCAGGATCTCTACGGAAAACGAAGCGTCGGATGGGATCTCTTAGCGTGCTATTGTGGAAATCCTTTACCACCCCAACAATCTGCATCCGTTGGCCACTGATGATCAACTCTTTTCCTATAGCTTCAGTCGGACTCCCTAATTCGAAAAATGCCAGGGTCTTTTCATTGGTGATCACAGCAGACTCTTCAGGCCTTTCGCTGGATAGGGGACTGAAGTTTTCGCCGGCAATTAATTCGTGTTCATGTAATTCGATGTATTGTTCATCGATAACATTGTAGTGGACAAAGGTGGAGTCGAGCGCTCCAGGAAGCTTGGCAGAGGTAGAATAAGTGTCCCCGACGCTTGGAACCAACTTGGAGGCTGAAATATCGGTCACATCGGACAGCTGTTCGAATTCACGCTTCAGTAATTGATAGTCATTCCCTTGTAGTTCTATGTTGAGGATGTTTTCGGTGTTAAATCCCAAGTCGTAGCTTAAAAAGTAGCGATATTGGTGATAGACTAAGGAAATAGCTACCATAAAGCAGATGGAAAGCACGTACTGGAAGGTGATGAGGACTTTTCTTAGGCTTACCTGTTTGAACAACCTTAATTTGCTAATGTCCTTGATAACCTTGGCCGGACTGATTTTGGAAAAAAATAGGGCAGGCAGAAAGCCTGATATAAGCCCAATAGAGATAGCCAACGTCACGAAATACAAGTAGGTGCTGAGCGTAGGATGCAGGGAAATTCGAGCAAAAAAGGAAGGCTCAAGGTTCAAGAAATGAGGCCTGATCCACAAGAATAGTAGGAAAGAAAACCCCAAAGCCAATAAAGCCATAATCACGGCTTCCACGAGGAATTGTGTAAAAACTTGCCCGCGTGATGCACCCACCACTTTTCGTACACCCACCTCCCTAGAACGTCTCAAAGCACGTGCAATGGACAGGTTGGTATGATTAAAGCAGGCGGAGAGCATAACTACAAGTGCGAGAACTCCCAAAAACCACAGGAAAGCCTTGTCTACATGGTAGCCTACATGATTAGATAAGTTTTGACTAATTACCACTTCTGAAAGGGCTTGTAGTTTCAGTTGGATCTTGTTGGTTTCGTCCTGTTGGTTTTCACGATTACTAATGCGATCTAGACTGGTCTGGATTGTTCTAGGGCTGGCATTTCTATCGAGTCGTAGGTAGATGTGCGAATCCCAAATATTAGTCCAACTTTGCCAGGCAGCCTGTTGCTCTACTGACATCTTTTGTTCCAATGTGCTTAGCGCACCCAGCATCTCAAAATCCAGATGGGAGTTTGTTGGAGGGTCTTCGACCACTGCAGTGATCGTATACACTTCATCTTCGATAACCACCGCCTCGCCCACAACTTCTGTGCGCTGGAATAGTTTTTCAGCAGCAGATTGACTCAAAACTAGTGAATAGGGAGCTTCCAGAGCAGAAGCGGTATTGCCGGCAATTAGATTGAAAGAAAATAGATCAAAGAAGTTGACTGATGCCCAAAGACCGCGTAGAGGTAGAATCTTATCCTCGTGTCCCACATCCTTGTTAAAGGAGCGTTGAATGGTTACCAATTCTTCTATACCAGGAGTGCCATCTGCGATTCGTTGACCGGCAAGCGGAGAAGTGGAAGCATAGTCTTGTATTCCTCGATCAGTCGTGTGGCTGCTGATCACTCGGTAGATGCTCGAAAAATTATCATGAAAGCGATCAAAGCTGTGGAGTTCACTGAGGTAAGCAATGAGGAGTAGCCCAACGGACATACTAATGGCCATGCCGAGTACATTGATACCAGTAAACAACTTACTTTTAGCAAGACCACGCAAGCCGGATTTCAAATAATGTCGGATTAGATTCGGATGATTCATTGATGAATATTTTACGGGTGATCTAGTAGTGTAGGGGCGAATGAATTTGACAACATCGATTACATAAATAAACCGCGCCTTTCTCAGACCTTTAGCGCGAAGGTTTCGCTGAAAGCATTCATAAAGGTCACCCTGTAGATCTTCAAGTAATTCAGGTCTACAGTACCATTGTAATAGCCGATCCGCCCATCGAGGAGGTTGTGGTGTTTTCGGTTGTTGCATCAGATCATTCCTTTAAAAACAAATGCTGGAATTATACGCCATAGGCCATCGCGAATCTGCTTGGATTTGATCAATGCGGCTTTGCCCGCCGTGGTGAGCTCATAGAACCGCTTCCGTCGCCCCCCTCTCTCACTAGTTGGCGCCCCTAATTGACTGCTTAGATATCCCTTGGTTTCTAGTCGATTCAAGACCGCATGTACTACTCCAAGACGTACTTTACGTTCCGCATGCTTCTCCAATTCATCACAAATGGCGACGCTATAGGCACCATCAGTCAGGGCAGCTATAGTCAGCAATACCAGTTCCTCAAATTCTCCAAGATTCGTTCCTTTCATCTGTGAAATTGATTTATTCACTAAATGTATGTAAAATAATCAAAATTCGCGAGTCATTCTATCTGAAGGATATTAGAAAGACGCTTCGCGATATGAATGGTTGTGGAGATGACTCAAATTATATAGCTGTTCGTAGTTTAAAACTACGAACAGCTATTAAAACTACGAACAGCTATATGGCTCGCCTATTGAATATTAGCTTTGACCATCATCACATCCTTATAAGGAGTAGCCTCATCTCGAAGGTGTACATATTTCTGGTAAGTTGTATTGCTTTGCAGTCGTGCAAATCCATCAGGCACTGCCCAACGCGCAAATCCAATCAAGCTTGGTGTGTATTTACCGCTCGTGCAATTTGAAAGCGGGTTTAGCGTCAAAATAGGTTCGTATCCATACTTAGCAGTTGTGGCCACCGGTGCCACTTTTTCGAAGTACTGAGAAAGTTTTGGCGCTTCCTCTGGGACTATCCATAGTGCCGCGAAATCATAGACAGATTGGTCATCAAAAGTATAGGTTATATCTTTTTCCACCTGGAAGTAACCCATGTAAAGAAAGTCAATGGCTTTATTTCGGATATTTCTGAGTTTAAGATAGCGGGGGTCTTTGTTGAATTTTTCCTTTTGTTCATAGCTATCCCAAACGAAGAAGCCAAGTTGTTGTACCGGTGCTTCACCATAAGCATGTTCTACTACGGTAAAAGTCTGAGATGTAGTTAGACCGTATTCTCCAGCTACCGGGAATACCTTTGGAAAATAGTCCTGACCTAGTACCTTTTCTTGTCCTGGTTTAATACTAAACAAAGCCACTTCAATCACTTTGCCTGCAGGGAACGTAAAGGTGGCCTTTTTGGGTGCTCCTTGGTAACTGCTTAGCTGGGCAAAACTGGGTGCTGTGCTGGTATTGGAAAGTTTTTCGCTGCAGGCAGTAGGATCACAATCTTGCGACATCAAGAGGCTGTAACTAAAAGCACTAAGGAAGAGCATGAGAGTACTCATCTTAAATCTATTCATTGTTTTGGATTTGAGTATGAAATAAATCAGTTCATAGCTCAAAAGTGCTATATGTCTGATACGCTCAAAACTCTTTGGCATGTTTAGGAGAGCTTGACCCTCAAACTCCTTTTTATTTGGCAAGTTTGGGCTTATTAGGTCCTCAATTAAAGCCTAGGCTTCCCAATCATGCCACAAAATGGCTTTCTTGTCTAAAAAGCATCCGATTTATGCCATATTTTGCATTAATGATTTATAAATGATGAAGTTAGCCGGCATCTTTAACTATAGTGGCCTATGCAAAAGAAAAAAATTGCTGTTCTACCGCTCCGAAATACTACAGATCCGAGCTGGGATTATCTGTCTCAGGGATTTACGGATTTGATCCAGGATACTTTGGCCGCTAGTCCCATCTTGCTGGTTATCAATCAAGAAAGTTTAATAGTGAAAGGGGGTAGTGAAGAAAAGGATCCACTGTACTACCTGGATACGCTAGAATTAGAGTTACTGATTACAGGAGATGTAAGTGTAGGGGAAGAAGTTGTGTTACACTTAACCTGTTGGGAAGACAATGGTCATGCCCCCGTTTGGACGAAGACCTTTAGCACGCCTATTCGGTCTGTCATGCGATTAGGCAATGAGGTCAGTCAATTTTTCCAACGGCAATGGAATAGAGATGAAGCATCTCTGCCGCTTAATCCAAATGTACCCCAAAACCGCTCAGCCTATCGAACCTACTTGTTGGCTAACCACTATCTCAACAAATGGGATCGTGGATATACGGAATTGGCTCTACAACAATATGAGCGGGTAGTGGAGTTGGAGCCAGATTTCATTCCGGCTTATCTGGGTATTGCCAAAGCGGTTGTCTTCCTAGTGGGTCGGGGCTATAGGGTAGCGCACGAGAACTACCCGAGGGTGACTCGCTTGATGGATCAGATGTTACTGCTTAATCCGAATTATGGGGAGCTGTACATTTATAAGGGGATTATTGACTTTTTCTACCGATTAGATTGGGAGGCTGCCTATAGAAATATTGAGGAGGGCTTGAAAAACTACAGTGCAGGCGCGGAAGCTTATTCTCAGCTATCCTACTTTTGGTACGGTATGCGCAGATACGATCAGGCTTTAGAGGCCTTAGAAGCAGCAATGGAGTACAATCCGCTTTCACTCAGCCTGCTGAATATGAAAGGAGACATCTTATTAAGTGCGCAACGGTATCCGGAAGCAATTGCTGTATTTCAATCGATCTTAAAGTTACAACCAGAGGACAAGGTAAGTTATGAGAATCTTATGTATATCAGTGCTTTGCAAAAAGACGAAAGGAGGACACGCTACTATCTTCGGATTCTTCAATCTCATGGTGCAGTATCTGTGCTAGATTTCCCGCGCTTGGGTTATGTTTATGCCTACCTACGGATGGAGGATAAAGTAACGCAAAGTCTTGATTTATTGCGAGGCCAAGAAAAAGAACAGCGGACTGTTAACCACTTCGGGAGACTAGCGAATATCTATGCTGGCCGAAAGGATTGGGAGAAGGTGATGGATTGTTTGGAGAAATATTTTGATGCTCGGAGTGGTCTTATTTACATGCTTACTGACCCGCAGTTTGAACCCGTCAGAAATTGGGCACGTTACCGCCGATTAGAGCAACAGATCAAGCTCCCGTCTAACCTCCTAGATGAGGTGAAGCTTACTATTCAGACGGGTCTAAAAGAATGCATCCGGCTTAACCCCGACCGCCTGTTATATGCTAAGTCTGACGAGAAGTACCTTACATTGGTTACTTACAACAACTTCCGATTGGAACAAAAATTTATCCGTTTAAGTCTGAAAGCCTTACATCAACAATTACCATCGAAAGATTTCTTCCGTTGTCATCGATCTTATATCGTGAACCGCAAATTACGCTATTCTGCTACAGGAAATCAACGAGGCTATATCCTTCATTCCCTAGAATATGGATTTGAAATACCGGTTGCAAGGGCAAACATTGCGCAAATGAAAGAATGCTTGAAGCTAGTATAGGTATTAATACTCTACCAAATATGTGCCTGAGTTTAGTGGTAAGACATCTAGTTGACTTTCCGCTTTGGAAAGGGAACTACCATTGACTTTCAAAGAATCCTTGTCGGAAATCGAGAAGGATGGCAGTTGCAAATGAACTTGCATGCCTTCAGGAATCTGCAAGGATAATTGCCCTTTACTTCGTTGCCAACTTATCTTGAGATTGCCCATAGGGGAGGGAACTTGCCCTTCTATATCTTGAATGGCTGTATCGGGCATGTAAATGGCTACCGTTCTTAAACCCACTTCAACAGGTTGGACGCCCAACAAGAACTCCCCGAAAAGAGCAGGAGGGAAGCAACTTTCTGTTTGCGCATCGCTGCGACTGTGAGGCCTCACCTGTCCACTTCGTCCCGTTTTGTCTAGCCACCATTCCTCAAAGAGTGTTTGGTTGGTTTTTGGGGCGAGCATTTTATCGAAGCGCCGGCGGAAGAGTGCTAGAGATTCATCGATATAGCCATAATTACAAAGCCCTTTATGTAAAAAGTAGGACATGGCAGGCGTAACCATGATCATTCCGTTCGCCCTTTTGACATAGTTGAGGTCATCCTTTACCAACAGTTGCTTAGCTACAGCTTGAGCTTGTTCTGGTGTGGCAATCTGTAGAGCGAGAGCCATGGCATTGGCATGCTCCCCAAATTGCGAGGAGCGTTCTCCATCGATCAAGGCATCAGCGAACAATTGCTTTTCTGCATCCCAAAAGTGCTCACGAATGGATTTCCGGGCTAGAACTGCTCTTTTCCGAAAACGGTCTCCTTCTCCTTCCCCCAGCCAGTCCAAGACTTCTGCAAAATCGTCTAGCGCGCCTAGGTAATGACCATTGAGATTAAGGTTGGCGCCACGGCGATCAATTACGGCGTGATCCAACCAGTAAGCGTAGGGTGGATTATCAATTAAGCCCAACTTATTGGTGAAACTATGTAAAAGGGCCATAAGCTTGCGGGCTGCGGGAAGTAGCTGGCGAACGGTGATCTCATCTCCTGAATGTAGGAAGTACTCGCGTAAACTTCTTATCCAGAGACAATTGGAATCCATGATGATCATGTAGTCATCCGCAGCCAAGGGGGCGTAGGCAGGCATCATGCCGTTGGCTTCTTGCTCCTGAGCTACTTGCACTAAATATCGGCGCTGTAAGTGCGAATCTCCGAAGAGCCAATAGTTACCCATTGCACCGTAGTAGCCCGTCTGGGCGTATTGCCGACGTTCCCGATAATTGTCCGTGTAGCCGTCAGTGGTGCAAGCCTCAATGGTTTTGGCTGTTGCTTGCATGTAGGACTGTATCCAAGGGGCGGCCGTAGATTGCATATTTCCCATTAATTCAAAAGGGTAGGATAGGGCACGAATTCCAAGATGGTGGATCGTTACCGGAGAAGTATTATCAATGACTAAGCCAAGATAGCGAGCAGGCTTCCAATACGTTGCTTCCCATTGGTCCCGATCGCCAGATAAAATGAGTCGATCATTGAAATCGGAAAAAACCACTTTGTGGTTGAATTGCTCATTGACCATGTATGGCGCGCAACGGACCTCTACGCTTGTTCCTGCCTTACCCTCAATTTCTAGGATAGGTGTACCGATGTGCAGCTCGCCAAAATCGAAAAGCAGGAATTGCTTTTGCCCTCCTTCGGTACCAGGAAGCTTAAGGGGCTGCTGCTTTGCCTGAAATTTTTTCCAATTCGCTCGAAAATCGGGTGTAAGACTTGGATTGATATCAATTGGCCGCTGATTATTTACTACATCAGCAGAGACCTTGCTACTCATGATCAACTCCTGCGGCTGTTTCTTTACTTCAGTTAAATACGGTAAATCCCTGGGAATCAGACTTGTCCATGGAGGAGTCAAAGTCCTCGCACGAGCGTTCTTCTGTACGGATGGCCATCCTGCCTTTCGCAGGAGTGGGGTGGCCGATAGCCAATTGGAGTCATCAAAATCTGCCGTGTTCCATCCTTTCGTTTGCTTCCGCAAATCGACTAGGTCTCCTACGACTAATTGGAACCGACCGATTCTAGGGGCCTTCTTATCCCAGGATGTATCCGGTGCGACTTTCCAATTGGAATCACTAACAATTGACTTCCTCACTTCAGCTCCCTGTGCTAAGTCCAACTGGACCAAAAGGCCAGCCCGACCAGGTAAGTGATAGGCATACTTGCCCTGTTGATAATGTACCCGCACCGCAATGGTATTTTGGCCAGCTTGTAACAACTGTTCCACTTCCCAGATATCGAAAGATTGATGGTGGGGTGCGCAACGAGCAGGACCTTGCGCGACATATTGGCCATTGATATACAACTGATAGTGTGTACTTGCCGAAATACGGAGTGATGTCTTAGTCGCAGCGGTAAGCTCCGATTCCGTAAGCTGAAAAGAGCGACGTGCTAGTAGTACATCGGACTTGGTCTTTTCATCCAACCAAATCCATTGGGCTTGCCAATCGAAAGATTGTTCAAGCAGAGCTGCAGGTGTGAACCAGGTCCCTTTTACCTTATCATTTCCTTGGGCATGGCTGTTTACCAGTAATCCCAATAGGAGTGAGATCGCAAGAGAATATCTTTTTGTCATCGCTTCACTTTTAAATACTGTAGCAAATTGGCCATAATCTTATCTGCTACAGGGTCTGTTCCCAGATTGGGTAATAACCTTAGTTGAGAGACAATTACTTTTCCTTTCCCGATGGGTAATATGGCAACATCCGAACCCCACCATTCTTCGCCGGGCCCAGCGTAATGCATCTTATGTTGTCGAGAAAACCAGTCGAAGCCCATAGAACCTACTACTGTTTCTATGGCTTGCCCTTCTTCCCCTTGTAACCCCCGTAGCGTTTTACGGGCCCAGACGTTTTCATAAATGTCCCGCATCGGTCCATCCGATGGTAATCCGCCGAAAAGGGGATGATCATGAACAAGGTGAGGAATGCAGGTCCATAAGCCAACGGCGGGGGGCGCTTTAGCTGTAAATGGGAAGATGGAACTTCCCTTTTCCACTAGGCCATCAGCCCCTTCCAAGTAGACTGCCGTGCCACCCCCGCGGATGAATTCAAACAGCTTTGAAAAGTCTCCTTGCTCCTCCGGATTATCTCCCAAGGTGCCAGGGACTAAGACCGGAGTAGTGAGGGGAGTATTGGGGGCAAACTTGGTGACCCTGAGTTTTCGACCTTCCAAAAAAGATTGTAGTTTTTCCTGTTCTCCGAATATGGCTACTTCGACTTGGGGAAATCGCAGGGTTTTCGCTTTAAAGACGTCGAAGGCGTAGGAGTTGGTCGTCAAGAGCTTGCCTTCCAAAGAATTGACCCTAACTTTTACCGTATAATTGCCATTCCATGATTTCGTGTCTAGATTGTCCTGTAACAGAATAGAAACGCCGGCTTGCCATTCGATCTTATTACTGCTTCTGAACACCACCTTCCCCTTGCTATTGGTTAGTTCAATCTGTAGCTGGACGGTTTCGGATTCAAGGTCGTTAATTCCGATGATTTCAAATTGTCCCCCCTTCTCGGCATAGATATTCCGTGGGTGGACACGTATGGAAACGATTTGAGCTTGATTGGCAGCTTTGGTCCCCTCATAAGCATAGCTTTTAGGTTGTCGCCATAGATCAATCAAACCAGCCCCCATAATCCAGTCGCCTGCTGCCAGGGCGTGAATACAGTAGCCATCGACTGCTGGATTGGCTCGAACGGCTTCGATCATGCGCTTGTTGGCCGAGCCATGAATCTGTTGTTGATCTAAGTAGTACTGCTTCATATCGGGATAGAGCTCTGCAAAGCCACTTTCCTGCAGGATCTTCTTTTGCCCTTCATGTAGACGTTTGTGGTAGCGGTAGGCGGGTGTCAGGGGATTTCCATCCTGCTCGAACCTTTGAATATTCTCGGTCATTTCTGGCAAGCTTCCATATCCCAATTCGGAGACATAGGACATGAGTTTAGGAACTACATTTCGTCCGGGTGTTGGTCCTCTCCAACCTTTCTCCTTCTTTTCTTCCGCTGTCATTCCAATCGATAAGTAACCGTTATATTTCTGCTCATTGATAAATGGACCAGGATAATTGTGGATATCATTGAATTTGGTCGGTTCGAATTGACCGGGCAGATACATATTAGCTCCGTAGGCCCATCCACCCGACTCGTCAAGAATTAGGCGGGTTGGATCGAGTTCCCTCGCCAACATCGCCATGGGACGCATCAGCTGTTTTAGTACGGGCCGATGTAATTCGTTGAATAACTCCCATTGGACGATACAGGCCCGATTTCTATCTCGGAGGATAGCCTGCTTGACCTCGTGCTCCACCCGCTTGGGCAGATAAGGCGTCGAAACAGGAAGGGTCATGCACTCGAGGGCAGGGCTGCCTACTACCAATACCCCCATTTCGTCTGCGAGATCTAACCACATCGGGACGGGCGGACGACGCCAGGGACGAATCATATTAAAGCCTGCCTCTTTGGCTAGTTGTATTTCCCGCCTTGCCATCTCCTTATTGTCTGGATAGGCAATGCCATTGGGGTAGAGTCCTTCGAAGAAGGAGGCTTTAATGTAGATGCGTTTCCCATTTAGATAGAAATCTTTATCCCGGATCGTCAGTTCCCGCATCCCAAAACGGTCACTCCATTGATCTAAGGTTTTCTTCTCTTGAGAAAGGGTCACAGTAGCTCGATACAGGTTGGGCTCATCTGGAGACCAATATTTTGCATCGGGTATCCGAATGATTTGCGATACCTGGTTATTGCCTGGTCGGAGTCCTTGGGTCAAGGACAGCCTGACGGGAGGATCCGAAGACGTAGTAGATTTGATGGTTATGTCTATGTTGGCTCCAATGGCTTTAATGCCTGTATTGTCCAAGTCAATTTGGAAGCGGGCGGTATTATCGCGTATATTTGGGATGATGAATACATCCTTCACATAGACTACCTCGGTAGCGACTAATTGGACAGATTGCCAGATGCCGCCGGTGATGCCGCCACGCCATTGTGGAACTTCCAACTTCTTCATACCATCAATCTCCTGATCACTTAGGGTGATGGGGCCTACTACCCGGAGAATCAGCACATTATCCGAACCCGCTTTGATCATTTCATCAACACGAAATTCGAAGGGTGTGAATCCACCTTCGTGGAAGCCGACCACTTCGTCATTGAGCCAAACTTCGGTGAGGTAGTTCACGGCTCCGAATTGCAAGCGTACCACTTTCCCATCCCACTCCTTTGGCACCTCAAATTGCTTTCGATAGAACGCCACTCCCTCGTAGTCCTCCTTATAGCGTTCCCAGGCTGCGGGGACCTGGATCTTTTCTTGATTAGCTTGTTCTTCAAAGGTGGTCGCTTGCATCCAACCTGCCTCTCGACCTTCATTTTGACGATCGAAAATGATATCCCATTGGCCATTTAGGGACAGTGTGTTTTGCGAATAGACAGAGGTGGTCATTAGAAGAACTAGCACAAAAATAGACAGTGATCTTAATTTCATGTTGGTGATTCCGTTTTGTTGATACAAGTATTAACTTGACAGCTTATTATTGTTCGAATCCCTTTAGTTGTACCGGGGCAACAAGGTCCTTCAGTAATTTTCTCATCTTGCTTTTCTTTCGTCGATACTTGCCCTTTTGATCGGCCACATTCTGCCATTCATAAGGATCGTTCCTATGATCATACAATTCTTCCTGTCCAGTATTGTATAGAATGTAGCGAAAGTGCTGGGTTCGTATGGCATAATGCTGTTCTGTGGGTAGACTCTGGTGTTTTTGACCAGCATATACTGTGGTTAGTGCGGCACGCGAGCCGCCCCAAGATTTCTTTTTGGGATTCTTCAGCAAAGGCCTGAGGCTATACCCATCTAAAGGATGCCCCTGGGTGTTTTTCATGGTGAAAGCACGGTCAGATTCCGTCTCTTTAGAAAGTCCGCAGAGATCCGCCAAGGTAGGATAAACATCAATTAAAGAAACTACTCGCTCCACCTCACTGCCCGGCTTAGTCAGCCCGGGAACGCGGATCATCAATGGAATTCGTGTGCTTTCTTCCCATAGAGAATTCTTGTATAAATAGTCCTTTTCACCCATATGAAAACCATGATCACTAGCGAGTACGACTATGGTATTGTTATGCAATGGACTCTCTTCCAAGGCATCCAGGACTTGTCCAACATTGTCATCGACGGCCGCGACGCAGGCGAGGTAAGCTTGTGTCCACTTCTTTAGGCCGGCCTCGGTACTGCCGTAGGCTTTGGCGATAGCTTCAAACATTTCTTTACCAAAGCGTAAGGCATGAACATCTCCGTCCTGATAGGCAAAGCGGAGATGTGTGTCCTCATCGTCATTCGATTGGATAACGGCCAGCTCAATATCTTCTAAAGGGAAACGATCGAAATATTGCTGTGGAGCGACCAGGGGCGTATGAGGACGAAGAAAACCTACGGCTAAGAAAAAAGGCTGTGTCGGATTTCTGGCCAGGGCATGCAGTTGATCTGCTGCCCACTTCGCGTTGACTTCATCTGGGGTTGGATCTCGGTCTTCATCATTGACGTATCGCATCGGCCGATAGCCGATCTGTGGATTGCCTGTTGTCCAGTGAAGTGGTTTCCCATCCTTGCTTTTTCGTCCTTCTAAATTAATGAATGGGCCAAGTGAGCCATCTACCCAGCCGATGTCAGCAAAAGGAGCGGGTACATCGGGATGTGGAATCCGATCTTGTCCGTCGAAAGGCGTGGGACTATAATCTGCCGGGTTTTCAAAATGAGACCACATCGAATTTCTGTTATGGTGCATGATCTTACCTGAGCCTAAGACCTGATAACCCGCTGCTTTGAATTGCTCCATCATGGTGCGGGAGTTTCTCAGTACCTCATTTTTGAACCAGGGTGCTTGGTAGTAATTTCTTGAATGATGTGGGTAGATACCCGTGAAAAGACTTGCTCTGGAGGGACCGCACATCGGGGCATTGGTATAGGCACGTTTGAAACTAACACCAGATTCCGCTAAGCGGGTCATGTTAGGGGTGAGGCTCTGGCGATGCCCGCCCCAATGCGTAATGCAGTCATTTAGATCATCAATCATAATGATCAATACATTGGGCTTTTCTTGTTGGGCCAAGACGCTTGTTGGAAGCCCAATACAGCAGAAGAAGATAGTCAGACCTATGTATTTTAGCATGCTTGGATACTTGTAGATGATCTATGTTTTACTGAATTTTTGTATGGCTTCTTCATTGACTTCAATTCCTAAGCCGGGTCCTGTAGGTACCTTTATATATCCCTCCTGCATGTCAATAGGGGGAGAGGTAAGCGCTTCTCGAATCCCATTTTCAGTACGATCATATTCAATATAAAAATCTGGTGACATGAGCCGCCCTGGAATTGGCTCTAGGTTGGCGATAAAATGCATGGCGGCATGGAAGGCGATCCCTGTTCCCCAGGTGTGAGGAACAATTTCTACCCCATAGGTGCTGGCTAAGGTGGCCACTCGTTTTGCTTCCGTCAGGCCACCGGCGGAGCAAATATCAATTTGCAGAATATCAACAGACTTGTTCTTCAGTAATTGATGGTGACCATACCGGAGGTATTCACACTCGCCCCCTGCGATAGGAATACTCGTATTACTTCTTAGCTCACTATACTGATCATAAAACTCTGGAGAAATAGGTTCTTCAAACCAACTGATGTCATAGGGTTCGATCAAGTGGGCTAACTCGATAGCCTCACGCAGAGAATAGGCATGGTTAGCGTCTACCATGAGTTTAATGTCCTCACCGATCATTGCCCGAACAGCCTCGACATGCTCCAGATCAGTCCTGATGGAAAGCCCTACTTTCATTTTTATGGCTTTGAAGCCTTGGTCTACATAAGAGGTTGCCTCAGTAGCTAAGTCAGAAGCCAGCTTATCTGAATTGGAGAAATACAATCCCGTAGCATAGGGCATCACCCGATTTCGCTGTTGCCCTCCGAGCAATACGCTTACCGGTTGGGCAAAGGCCTTACCCTTGAGATCCCATAGAGCGATATCGATGGCGCTGATGGAGGCAACCAATACGCCTCTTCTTGCAAAATCAAGTGTTTTGCGGTACATGTCAAACCATAGTCTCTCTTGCTCTAAGGCGTTCTGGCCTAGAAGCATTGGAGTCAAATGCTTTATTCCTGCTTCAATGATTGAGGCAGGACCATACCCTTCTCCCCATCCCACAAGACCACTATCAGTTGAGATTTTTACGATACAGATTTGACGTTCGCTATAACTCCACTGAGAAAAGAAGAAACTCTCCGATAATTGATCTGCTAGTATAAATGTTTCGATCTGCTTGATTCTCATTAGTAGGTAGTATTTCCGGTATCATGCTGAAAGACCAACAACACATTCCAACACGCTGGTGAGCTTTCTTCCAAAGGTAAGTGGCTGCCCGACTTAGATATGGGCAAGATTTACCGGAAATTGACCATATTTTAACTGAAATATGAATTGTAGTAGAAATCCTAATGAAAATGTAGCAGGGGGACAGGATACTAGAGTTTAACTAGCGTGCAAGGAAGGGTTTAGTAGTGTTTTTTGAAGTTCTTGCGAAATGCTGATGGAGTGATGGCTTTGAAGCTCTTAAATGTTCGATTGAAGTTGGTTAAAGAATTAAATCCCACTTCATAACAGATCTGCTTGATGGATTTTTTACTGTTGAGGAGAAGCTGACATGATTTTCCAATTCGAAACTCGTTCAGGAAATGCGAGAACGTTTTGTTGGTGCGCTTTTTGAAGAATCGGCAGAAGGCGGGTGGAGTCATGCAGGCGATTTCAGCGATTTCTTCTAAGGAGATATTTCTATGGTGATTATTGAATATGTAGTTAATCACTTTTTGTAAGCGATCCTCTCCCGACGCTTCCAGTGGCCGGATGAATTCAGGACTAGAAAGCAACATGAGCTCTTCTTCTAAAGCCAATACGCTAAGTACTTCTAGTAGAAGGATTAGTTTTTTGGTGCCTTCACTTGCTGCCATCTGTAAAATCAGATCATGTACCTTGTTTTTAGTCTTTTGCGAAAAAAACAATCCTCGGGCAGCTCTCTTAAGTAATCCGTTGATGCTTGATAATTCGGGTAGTGCAAATAGGTTGATTTGATCAAAACTCCTACGAAACTTAATGACGATAAAGTCTGCCTCCTTTTCCTCTGCTTCCTTAAGGTCATGGCGCCATAGATGTGGTAGCCAAGCCCCGACCAAAACCAACTCTCCCTTCTTAAAATCGGAAATGTGATCGCCAACAATTCGGATACCTTGGCCTTCCAAAAAATAAATCAACTCGAATTCCTCATGATAATGCCAATTGTAGCCCAAATAAGGTTGATTCATCCGTTTGACGTGGATGAATTCCATCGAATTCTGCTCTACCGGCTTATGCTTGAGTTTCATGTTTCAAAGTAGAGAAAATTTTCGAAACTTACTTCTACTTTTCAGTTAAAGCTAAGCAGTAAATACTGCATCCTACCTTATTGATACAGATCACCTTGCAAATATTTCAAGCCAGAGTCACAGATCACAGTTACAATCGTTTTTCCTGGCCCCAACACCTTTGCCCTTTGCAGCGCTGCCCAGACATTGGCTCCGGACGTTGCTCCACCAAACACACCTTCCTGCCTGGCCAACTGATGGGCCGTATGATAGGCATCTACATCTGATACGGCAACGATATCATCGATCAGATCTTTTCGGAGAATCGAGGGGACAAAAGAAAGACCAATACCTTCCAGTTTATGGGTTCCAGTGGTGCCCCCTCCAGAAATATTTCTTACGTTCAGCGGTTCTACGGCTACGGTGCGTAGGTGTGGAATGGCAGCCTTTAATACTTCGGAATTACCAGAAATACAGCCACCTCCTCCTACTGCCATTACAAATTCATCGATCTCCGTTCCCAAGGAAGCTATGATCTCTTTCCCCATTCCGTGATAACCACGTTTGTTGTCCAGGTTATGTACTTGGTTTGGCCAAAAGGTATTCGAAGCTTGTGCAAGTTCCTTGGCGCGACTGATCATCTGGTCAATGATAGCGGCAGTCAACTTCCTATCTTTTGCTGGGATCAGCTCAACGCTAGCACCAAAGGCCCTCATCGTCTGTATCTTCTCTTCCGCAAAGGCGTCAGAGGATACGAAATGAGCTTTGTATCCTTTCATAGCGCATACCATTGCTAATGAGCTGCCCGTACTGCCTCCAGTATATTCCACTAGGCAGCTTCCCGGTTTCAATTCGCCTCTCTTTTCAGCTCCTTGAATCATGGAAAGGGCCATGCGGTCTTTCATACTGCCCGTGGGATTGGCACCTTCAATTTTTACATAAACACTGGCCGAATCTCGATCTGTCAGACGATTCAGTTTCAGTAATGGAGTGTTTCCGATTGAACTCATGTTTTTATCTTTTAGAGGATAGCTTTTTTAGCACTCTATTTGCAAACGCCTCCGCCTGCTGTTCCTCTTCAAAGGCAGTTAACCCTTGGAGAAAAGCGGTATTGCTCTCCAACATTTCTGCAATGCTGCGCTGCCCAGCTTCCCACACTTTCTTGAATTGCGGTAGGCGTTCTTTGGTCTTAGCTGAGAGCCGAATTAGTTTTCTCCGTTGATCTTCAGGGTCTAAGGTGAATTCTATGTACCCCTTGACTTTCATCTTATTTAGAATTTTGGTGATGGCCGCTTGCGAGTACTGCATGGCAATTGCTATCTCTGTCATCGTTGAAATCTCCTGTTCTTCTAACCATAGAAAGATCAAGTGCCAGCTGGGCTCAATGTCTAGTCCTTTTTCTTGATACAAGACCCTGATGCTGTAGGATATGCTATCACTAAGCCTTTTTAGGCGAGCGGTCACCCCCAGATGGCCAATGTCCCTCAAAAAATCATTTGACATAGTGGTATACTTAACTAGTTAAGCAAAAGTAAGTAAAAAACTTAACTAGTTAAGGAATTATTTTAGCTATCGACGTAATAGGGGAGGGCAGGACGAGGAGGCCACTCCTCTAAGTGTGGTCACCTTGCTGTTGGAAAGTCAGAACATAGCCGTCCAGGTCCCGCATGGAGAAATCTGTGGCACCGCATGGCGTAAGGTGCGGGTGGTTTAAGGTTTGGCACTGTTGTAGTACATGCGAATAAGTAGCCTGAATATCATTCACGTGAAAACAGAGCAACATACTACCACCCATAGGCTGGCCTCGCAGGAAGGGAGATTCCTGTTTTTGTTTTTCTTCTTCTTTTAAGGATAATTGGAATCCCTGCAAGTTTAGCAGCACCCAATACATCTTGTCCTCGTCCTTGTCCTCCATGATTTTTTCAAAGCCTAAAATATCTTGGTAGAAGGCCAGACTGCGCTCCACATCTTGGACAGTTAACTCAACGATAGATTGGTGGATTTGCATATTTACACTTTTGATCTAGAAATACAGATTCATCGGATAGAATTATTGCAATGACTCTAACATAGCATCAAAATCGCCACGCCATTCCGGATAGGTTGTCCACTGTATATCTAGGTCATCTCCATGGCTACGTGGCACAATATGGACATGCCAATGGAAAACCGTTTGCTGAGCTGCTGCTCCTGCATTCGTGATAATCTGAATATCCTCTATGCCAAGTTTAAGTCGATATAGATTGGATACCTCCTGGGTAAGCGCCATCACCTGTTGCATCGCTTGAGGCTCTACATCGAAGATGTTTACATAGTGGGATTTAGGGATCACTAGGGTATGATAGCGGCTAACGGAGTTGATATTTAAGAAGGCGTAGGCATGCTCGTTTTCTCGCACCTTCCATGAAGGTGAGGTCCCGGCAGCAACTTTGCAAAAGATGCAATCATCCATAAGGGGATTGAGGTTAGTGATGAAAATGAGATTCTTTACTGGTGGCTGGACAAAAATTAACAAGCTCTGACCACATTTTAACCAAAGTAGTACAAATCTCTCCCTAAGATAGGGAAGCTACTTACTTTTATCCCTTTCATAAGGAATTGAAACTCATGATCTACAATCTAGTCCTTTTAATTGCGGTCCTCCTGATTTTGATTTTGGCGGTTTCCAGATGGAAAATGCATCCTTTCATGGCGCTGCTATTAGCAGCTTTGATGCTAGGCTTATCGCTAGGAATGGGAGGTGCAGAAACTGTTGAGGTGGTACTTCAGGGCTTTAGCAATACCTTGAAATGGATTGCAGTGGTAGTTATTTTAGGTGCCTTTATTGGGGAAGTTTTACGGGAGACGAGAGGGGCACTGCGGATTTCAGATTGGGTTGTGAAGTGGGTAGGGGAACGCAAATTACCCTGGGCAATGGGTATTACAGGTTATTTAGTATCTATTCCCGTATTTGTAGATGTAGCCTATATCGTATTGCAGCCTGTAACTGAGGCACTGGCAGTCAGAACCAAGAAACCGATCCTTGTCGTCGGATTGGCTTTGACCGCCGGTTTAACCGTTTCACATACTCTGATCCCGCCCACTCCAGGTCCTTTGGCTGTAGCTTCCTTGCTTGAGGCTGACATTGGCAGATTGTTGCTTATCAATGCATTTGTAGGATGCCTAGCTATGATCGGCGGAATTTATTGGGCAATCACCTACGTGAAAAAGTATCGACTCGATTATGATGACCAGCTGGCTAGCCAACAACAACTGGTTGCGGAATTACCACCAGAGAGTGATCCGAAACAGTCGGTGCTCCTTGATCTTTTACCCATTTTGGTGCCGATTGTATTGATGGGCCTTGGGGCTTTTTACAAATCAAGAGATGGCTTCCTGGGCGGCTTGATCGGCCTGATCAGTACGCCTATGATGGCGGTCCTAATTGGAGCTGCCATCGCCTGGTTGCAATTTCATCGATCCAAATCCAAGACCACCAGCAACCAATTGGTAGAGCAAGCCATTATCAAATCCGCGCTGGTTATTATGATCACAGGAGCGGGAGGGGCATTTGGATTCGTCATCCGGGAGAGTGGTATTCAAGATAACTTGGCAGCCTTTTTTGTCGATCTACCTTTTCTCGGTTTTTTGCTGCCCTTTTTGGTTGCTGCCATTCTGACCACTGCAACGGGTTCGATTACGGTGTCATTGATTGGTACCGCTTCTATTATGGGACCGATGGCGGGTAGCATGCCCTATTCTCCCGAAATGATGGCTGCATTAATCGGCTGCGGTTCTTTCTGTGTTTTTCATGCCAATTCTAGCTTCTTCTGGCTGCTCAATCGCCTACATGAGGTGCCGGTGGCTACATTGTACCGTACCTATACGACTCAATCTTTGGTCATGGCAATATCCGGGCTCATTGGAGTCGCGATCCTTTGGCTTCTTGGTGTGCATTGAGCCCCTTATATCAGGACAGACAGGCGCTAGTGTCTTAATTACAATCCTCCCTGCATTGTCTAGGCTATCAGACTCTTTCTACTAATAATTTTACTACAAATAGGAATTAACTATAAAATGGCTTACTTTTGTATTACTACAAATAGGAATTAATTATGCCTCCAAGCTTTCTACTTCGTTTTTTCAAATGGTTCTGTCATCCAGATTTACATCCTTATATAGAAGGAGATTTAATAGAATTGTATCAAGAACGAGTGGAACAGCACGGCAAGAAGAAAGCAGATAGGAGGTTTCTTCTAGATGTCCTATTGCTCTTTCGGCCTGGGATCATCAGGCCTTTCGGAAAACGGAAAACCATCAATGACATGGCGCTGCTGAAAAGTAATGTAAAAGTTGGACTTAGGAATCTTAAGCGAGATACCGTTAAAACAGCAATTAACGTGACTAGTCTCGCAATTGGTTTGGCTGCGACCTTTATCATGACCCTTTTCATTTTGGATGAGTTGAGTTATGATAAATTCCATGAGGATGGTGAGCGAATCTATCGAATTAGCAAACGCTATTTCAATGGAGATAAAGTGGTAGAAACTGTGCCTTTCCGAACCTATTTACTAGATAGAATGGCTGAAGAGGTTCCGCTTATTGAAAGCACGACCACCCTCAAACCTTTTGGAACTCAACAACAGCTAGGGATAGGGGACAAGGTGTTTACTGAGAACCAAGTAGCCTTCGTTGACTCTAATTTTTTTGGATTCTTTTCCTTCCCTTTATTGGAAGGGGATCGTCAATCGGTTTTGGCTTCACCCTATACCGTAGCGATCTCGAAACGCAAAGCTGATGAGTATTTCAAGGACAAGTCCCCAATAGGAGAGACGATGACTATTGAAGGAGCCTACGATAAAATCGGCTTTACGGCTCGCGTAACGGGTGTGTTTGAAGATATGCCACAGAACAGCCACTTCCAATTTGATCTTTTAGTGTCTATGAAAACGGGAGAGCTTGAAAATGAACGAAGAGGCATTTATAGCTTTCCTATAAAATATGGGTATCTCAAACTGCATCCTGCTCAACACATTGCAGCCGTGAATGAGTTGATCCCATTGATTGAAGAAAAATATGCCCCATCCTTCTATGCAGACTACGACATGCATCTCTGTACGCAGGCCCTTTTCGACATACATCTTAGATCTCAACGCGAAAGAGAATTGGCAAGAAATGGGGACCTTAGGCAGATCTATATATTTTCCGCTATTGCCTTATTGGTTTTACTGATTGCCAGCTTTAATTATGTGAATCTAACAACTGCCATGGCTACCGAAAAAGCGAATGAAATAGGAGTTAGAAGAACGATTGGAGCAAGCAGAAGGCAATTAATAGGGCAGTTTCTGACTGAAGCTGGTTTGACAACCTCTATTGCCTTAATCCTCGCCTTCATAGTAATCCAGATCATCCTGCCTTATTTCAATGCTTTTCCGGGCAAAAATCTAGGACTTGATTTGACTAAAATCCGGCTGCTTCTTGCTTTTCTATCAATCACTACAGCTGTGAGTCTTTTAGCAGGCATTTACCCCGCTCTGGTACTCTCTGGCACCCGCCTAAAACTAACTCTATCCCGCATGAGGACTTCATCGGTAAGAAGGGCCTTAGTGGTGCTGCAATTTGGTATTTCCTCTATTTTGATAATTGGTAGTATTGTCATCTTCAATCAATGGAGGATGCTCAGCAACCAGCAGTATTCCTTCCAACCGGAAGAAATACTAAACATACCAGTAAGTTCATTACAGATCAGGAACAATTACCCCCTAATTAAGGAAGAATTGCTAAGACATCCAGAGATCAAGATGGTCGCTGGTAGCAATAAGGATTTCATTGCTGAGCTCAAATCATTCAATGGTTTAACGCTACCGGGCCGGGAAGGGTATATCGATATGTATTATGCGACTATTGATGCAGATTTCTTTGATCTTTATGACAAGAAGATGATCAATGGACGGAATTTTATTGATTATTCTGCGGATTCGCTGGGAGGTATTATCCTCAATGAAGCCGCCGTCAAATTACTTGGCTATACCGCTGACGACGTGTTGGGACTGAAATTGGAAGTGTACGACGGTTATTCTCCTCAAGTTATCGGAGTGACGGAGGATTTTCAGTACCAATCTTTACACGGTAAGGTCGTACCCATGTATTTTCAATTGCTCCAGTCAACAGAGGTAGAGGATCAGCTGAAAGTGATTACCGTCAAGCTTAATACAGACCGATTGTCGACTTCCTTAGCAGCAATCCAAGATATATTTAAGCAATTTGATGAGAATGCAACATTCGATTACAGCTTTCTAGAGGAAGATATCGAATTGGCCTATCAAGAAGAGGAGCGTTTTTCCCAAATATTAGCCTTAATGACGATCATTGGAATTCTCATTGCTTGCATGGGGGTATTTGGCATTACTACTGCCATTGCACACCAACGGCAAAAGGAATTTGGGGTACGCAAGGTGTTGGGCGCATCGAGTTGGAACATTTCCTTCCTTATTAATCAGGACTTTTTTAAGTTGATTCTATTGGCCAATGTTTTAGGCTTCCCCTTGGCTTATCTGGTGACTCAACATTGGCTACAAAATTTTGCAGCACGAATAGAGGTAGGTTTCCCTGTCTTTGTGATAAGCTTGCTTTGTTCCTGCGGTGTTGTAATCTTAGGGTCTAGTTACTGGTCCTTGAAAGCGGCGACATCTAATCCAGTGGATTCGATTAAGAACATAAGTTGATTTTCTGGGACTACCATTTAACCCATTTTTCGACCTGCTCTATCCGATCTTGATCCAATACCCTGATGAAGTATAGGCCTGCACTCAAGCCGGCAATAGGTAGTGTCGCTCTGGCAAAGACATTTTTCCGGCTCAACAGCACACGTCCTCGACTGTCGAAGATTTCAAGATTCACCGGATGATCTTTTAGGATGGTCACATTTAGTGTACTAGTGGCAGGAATTGGACTTAGTTTGATCAGTTTTTCTACTTGGGCATTTCGCTCCTGAGTATTAGTAAACTGACAATCGATGTTTACTAAAGAGAATTGACCTAAATTAGGATCTTCGTAGCAGCGTAAACGACCTTCAAAGCTACCATCGCATAGCCCATACAAGGCTGGCGTTAGACCCGTGTCGAAACCGACATTCTCTAGTACAACATTAGTGGGGACGCCACCGGCGAAATCCATAGCCGAAGAAACATGTTGTACCCGCAAGCTATCACCATTCGCTAATGGATAGAAACTAATTGAGTCCACAATCACATTTACCGCTTCCAAAGCGCCAGTATCAATAGGATTCATTCGGTACATAACGTAGCTGGAATCTACGCCTACTCCAAAATCAAATTTGAGGTTGAAAGCATCATTGCGAGTATCGTAGAGATAAACCATATGCTGATCCTGATACGTGAATTCCAAAGTGGGACGAAGATTACAAGTCTGGGCGCTTCTTCTCAGAATCTTAGCGCTTTGTCCATTGATCATGGTATCACCAATAACTTCAATTTCACTAAAGCCAAGATTACCAGAAAACGCAGAACGAGTTTCCATGGTCCATTTAGCTCCAATGGGAGCCCACTCATGTTGACCTAGGATCGAATTGCAAATAGGGAATAGGGTAATGGACAAGAAAAGTACCTTGTACAGATTATTCATCTTTTGGGTTTTAGGCAGAGAAAAGCGCTAAAGCAGTGAGAACTGCTCTTGAATAATCATAAGTTACAAATTATAACAATATAGGTACGTGCTATTGCCGAGATTGCAATCCCCTTTGCAAAATCAATCTTTAGCTAATCAATTTGAAAAGATTTGTACCTTCCTACATTCCATCCAGCCATTTCCGATGAAGTAAATAAAGTGCATTCCAGACGATACATCGGAGGTTGGCAATTCAAGTTTTTGATTCCCAATTGCGGCGGTCTTTGAAATAAGTACTCCTTTGGAATTGAATAATAGAATCTCAGTTCGGGAAGAAGATGTATTCATTTTGGGTTCCACGATAATGGTTTGTCCTGCAGAAAGGATTGTTGGATATACATGGAAACGATCCTCCGATACCTCTTCAGTATTTGAGACGATTCCCGTTCCTCCATATGCACCGATATTGGGTTGAGCCGTGGATGAGATTGGGTTTCCGAAATAATCTTGTCCACCGTGACTCTCAAAAGGTAAATGGGGTTGATCGAGGTTGTAAATCAATTTCCCGCTGTTGATCGCCGGACTATTCATTTGTAAGGTCAAGTCCTCGGGCAAAAAGATAGAATTTCCAGCAAATTGGGGGTCGAACGTCATTGCACCTGCACCTTGGTAAGTATCGCCCTCGTCATCCAGGGTATTAATGTTTCCAAACCAAATGTTATAGTCAAAATCGTTATAGCTCGGATCATTCTTGATGAAGATCTGACCCAAGCCATTGGGCGCATAAACAATATTGTTGTAAATGCGGGTATGCCGGGTGACTGCTTCAATCCAGATTCTTGGCTGTATATGATCCGGGACAAAGACGGAATTATTGTAGATGAATACGCTATCGGAGGCAATCGGTGCATTTACCGTTCCTGACCAGCCGCCTACCCAAAATATCCGCCCTAGTTGAGTCCCTCTGGAACGCCAACCATCTCCGACACTTATATTGTACCGATACCCCACATTCTTATTCCCGCCTAAAACTTCCACAAATCCACCTTCATTATCCTCGCTGTAATTGTATTGGTAAACGACATCCTGGTTTCCGATATCAATGTGCATACCAAAAGAATCCTTGATGCCCCTTGCATGCATAAATCGGTTGTTTTGCACCACTAGGTTTTTTGTACGAAAGCACCATATTCCGCTCCCTCGAGCGGCCATGCGCGGATCAAGATCGGAACCAGTGTAGTTGGTGGTGTTTTTCTCTACTAGTACATTGGAGTTATTCGCACCAATCACCATTCCAGCGCCCCCCACATGTTCAAAGAGGTTGTTGCGGATAACTAGATGCTTGGTAGCCAATACCCGCAGTGCATGTCGTCCAGTTCGAGTAAATAAGCAATTTTCGATCAATAGATCCTCGAAGCGAGTAGGGTACTGCTCATCCCCCCAAGAGCCGCTGGTGTTGAAACCGTAGGCATGAACACCCGTCTGGTCGTCATCGGTTAAGGGATCGGTCGGGTAGATATTTTTAAACACCATATCTTGGATTCGATAATGGCCGAAGATCGTCCCATCCGTAGAGGTATTATGGAGGTAGAGGCCATAGCGGAGATTTGTCGGGTCTCCTGGCTGAGCTGGTCCCCCATCGTTCTTTAGTTCCAGGCCGGAGAGGTGAAGGAAGCCACTGTTTTGGACATACAAGGAGGACAAAAAGCCATTGCCATCAATAATGGGGTGTTCTCCGGTTCCGTAGGTCGCAATAACTATCGGTGCTTCAGCCGTGCCGCTTTCGTTGCGCAGTGCGAGCTGCCCGGTGAATGTATCTCCCTTACGTAGCAGCAGTGTATCTCCTGGGATAAGCTTCACGGCATTGATTCTAGCGAGACTGGCCCAAGGGGCGTCTTTGGTAAGCCCGCTGTTATTGTCGTTGCCGCTAGAGCTACTCAAATAGAAGGTAGTGGCTTGTCGACTAGTATCGGAAACAATGGTAACCTTGTCGATTATGGGAGAATTGAAAAATAGCAAACTACTTTCGCCTGCTTCAAAATCTTGCTCAAAGGTGATATCGGCCGGACCACCACCTTGGTAACACCAAGCCCCAGAGGCGGTGGCATCTAAAGATACTGTTGAATTTCCATTAACTTGATACTCTATGGTGACATCGTTTACTGCTATATAGCTTACCGTAATGAAATAAGTTCCTGCCGTCGGTATTTGCACGCCCTCCAAACGCAAGGCATTGGAGGTGCCCCCAGCATTAATTCCTTTGACCATCTTATTGTTTGATGCACTACTACAGTTGGCAATTTCCGCCGAACCAAGCAATATCCCGTCTTCCGCTTCGAGAAGGATGTTCGTTTGGGCAGAGAGGATTGGTAGGCTTAGAGTAAGGAGGTATAGCAATATTATACTTCGAGTAATGATCTTCGACATAGAAGTTGTATTTGAATCATGATGTAGTAGGGTGCCAATGTCTCTTGCCTAAAGCTAGACACCAGACTGTGCTGGTAGGGGGTAGGTTTTAACCGAATAAGGCCAAATTTTAGGCATTTGGCGAGTAAAAGCCACCTTGTTCCATTTTTGTTGTCTTATAGATGAGCTAGTTCCAAAGTAACGTCATTACCTCATTTAGCTAATAGAACAATATGACAATCAGAAGCGCTTTTCTCTGTTTATTCCTAGCCTTAGGTCAGCTCACCGTTCAACCGATCATGGCTCAAAAAGTGGCCGAGGCCTTTGACTTTTCCTACGAGGGCAATACCCTGCGTGGCCTGATCGAGAAACCTAAGGATCGCCAACCTACTGCACTTATCGTGATAATTCCGGGCTATGGGGCTACTAATTTCGTGGAGGGCAATTGGTATGGAAGATTACGGGACCAGTTCGTTGATTTTGGCCTGGCCGTTATGTTTTGGGATAAGATGGGTTGTGGAGGAAGTGAAGGCGAATTCGATGCGAATCAGCCGGTCGAAAGTTCTGCAGCAGAAGCTTTGGTAGCCATTAAAAAAATACAGCAACAACCGGGATTCGCCTCTTTGAGAATCGGATTGTGGGGCGTAAGTCGGGGAGGTTGGATTTGTCCTTTGATCATCGATCAACATCCCATCGACTTTTGGATTTCTGTGAGCGGGACTGATGATAAGGAGACCTTTGGTTATATGCTACAATCCAATTTGATCATACAAGGGAAAACGGAAAAGGAAGCTCAATATTTGTATGATGCTTGGGCGGAAGGGCAACGGATATTTTATACGGGCGGTTCTTACGAAGCAGCCGAAAAGGCAACTAGACCACTGGATCAAGATAGTCTATGTCAGGCCTTATTTGGTTTTGGGCAGGACCTGGATAAACCCAAAGCGGAAAGAGAAAAGCAATATTACATTAACCAAGAGAAGTACATGAAGAAAGGGTACTTTGATAATAAAAGTGGCCTCTTTGTGTACCTGCAAGATTTTAATCTCCTGCTCGCCCAGATTAAGTGCCCTATTTTAGCTGTATTTGGTGAAAATGATAGTCAGGTAGATTGGAAAAGAACCAAAGCCTATTATGAAAGCCATTTGGGGCAACGGTATGAAGATCAAATGGAAATCAAAACCCTACCACAATGCAATCATAATATTCAGAAATGCGATAGTTGCGGATTCAAGGAGGATCTTAGTAAATATCAATGGCAAGCTTGCCCAGGCTATTATGACACGATGAGGCAGTGGCTGCAAAAAAAAGGGTTTCTATAAAACATAGACCATTAAACATAAGGAGTTTAGGCAGATGGTATATTTAATCCGTGGATTCTTTAGTTTTGCCATACATCTAATGCTAAGATTATGGATTACCAACGCCCACTACAATCGACGCTATTATGCCTAAGTATCCTTGTTTTACTAGGAACGGCCTGTAATTCCAATACTTCCAATAGTGGAACAACAGCCAGAGGGGAGCCTATAACTTCTGCCAAAAGTTTAACGGAAGACACCACTTTAGCTGTTTGGGCAGAACTGATCCGCGGAACGGAAATTGAAGTTGCGAAGGTGTATACAGAAAACCCTGTTTTTCTAGGTCCAACTGGGTCCTTAGGCTTCCCGTTGGAAGAGCAAATTCGGTATCATCAGATTAGATACAAGGATCTAACTTCTCTAGTAAATCTTCATCGAACCATTGCGAGTGAGGAACGAGGGTATCTATATGAGATTGGTCACTTTACCAATGCCAAGCAGGAAGAATTTAAACATCTACTCATTCTTAAACAGCAAGGAGATACCTTACGGCGCGAAATGGAATTCATTGCCCCAGCCTCGGCCGTCGATTCTTCGGCGCTACTAGCATTCGATCAAAGAAGGACGGACTGGATGGAATTGTGCAATGCGCATAATGCGGAGAAGCTGGTCACGAGTCTTTATACTCCGGATGCCCTCTATTATAACCATAAGCCCTTAATCGTAGGGCATGAGGCGATTGCAAAGGATTATCAATATATGAATCGAGAAAACTATTCCCTCCAATTAAAGCCGATTCATATCGAATTGGTGAATGATAGAATGGCTTATGAAATTGGACAATGTAGTGGTAGTTATGGTGGGAAATACCTCTTTGTTTGGTACAAGGATAGCAAAGGAACATGGTCTGTATTGATGGATTCTAATATCTAGGCAAAGGCTTGTAGGTATAGTCAAGTGGTAGAATATCGTAACACTTTAGGTTTTTGGAGCATAAATGAATACAGGTAGAGTACAAATCGCTTTGACACTACCTAATCCAAAAAACTAAAGAAAACTACCATGAATATTCAACTAGGCGAAGCTGATGCTGGCGTCAGCATCAGTATTTCTGTGCTCAATGATTTTCTGGTCGAACTAAGAAGAATTGGAAAAATTCCGCAAGAGATCGTCCTTCAAAGAGAAATTGCCAATGTAGATGTGGATGTAAAGGTCCTTTTAGATCCTCCGGTTTTCGAAATGGCAAAACCCGATAATGATCAGCCTTATACCCGTCTTGTATTGACTGGAACCATCGAAGTTCGCCCCTCAGCTCTTCCAAACACTCCACCCATCGTCTTTGACTTGGATACTGCGGTGAAAATCTCCCTGGTCCTGGTACCCGATGAGGAGGGCTTTATGGAAGTCGGTCTGCAATACGATGGAGTAGATGGTACGCCTTCCGCTCCTATCTCGGAAGGGGATTTAGATGAGCTATTTTCAACTGGAGATATTAGTGATATACTGAATGATACGAGAATCCCTATCGCTAAGACCTTAGTGCAAGGACTAAATGATTCCCGGTTCGACAACCCTAATACCCGCCCCGATCCCGTAAATTGGTCAGTGGACCTACAACTTATGCCGGCAGGTCCTGACACGGTGGATGCTTTTGTGGTTTCAGCAGCCCCTCCCGGTAGCTCCGCTACTCCAGACTTGCTAGAGAGTTTTGTTCCGCCGATGACGGGTATGGCCTTTGCCTACAATAGAAACTTCTTGGATCTAATGCTTGATCGTGGCGCTACTGCGCAAGAAGGGACCGAAGAAGATGATCGCCGAGTGGAACGACTAGAGCTTGCCATGACAGATTCAGCCATTGGCGTTTCTGGACACGTAATTCGAATTGTTGATACACCCTTAGTTGATATTGCTCCGGATGTGGACATCCGGTTTGATGGACCAATGATTCCAAGCCTTATCCGTGGGACCACAGGGATGGTCTTTGATACCAGTGGGATTGATGTACAAGTTGACCCTGAGGACGAGATCTTGTATGGGTTGCTAAAATGGTTCTTTACGATAGGGGCAAGTGCGCTACTTTTTACCGGAGTTGCGAGTTTAACGGCTTTAGGGATTGGACTCTGGATTACTTTAGTACAGAGTCTGTGGGAGGCAGATGCCGAATTTGAAAATGCCGCTAACACCGTGCGCGATAGTTTGGCTACTGCTTTAGGGGCTCAATTAGGGCTTTTGGCTGCCGCCTTAGACGATGATACAGATGTTGGTGAACTCCGCATTGATGCGACCCCCGATTCTCTACAAGTGGTAAATGGAAATATGATATTCTTGGCACAGATTC
>CAJXPD010000006.1 GCA_913057785.1 uncultured Lewinella sp.
TCATCCCCTGAATTAGTAGTCGTAGTAGTAGTTTCTGTGCTAGAGCTAGGGGCCCCAGACTTAGTTTGTTTCACCTGCTCATTATCTTTAGACGTTCCATTCTTGTCTTTCTTTTTCTTTTTCTTCTTTTTACCATTGAATAGTCCGTCGATCCCCTTATTCACTTTCTTGCTGACTTCATTGGCTGTTTTGTTTGTAGCACTGCGTTTCACTTTTGGTAAAATCTGTGCCTCCATTGTTCCCACTAGAAGCCATGCCATCCCCAGTAGTAGCATCCATTTTTTCATAATCTTATTTTTTGGGTTCAGATGAATTGAATACAAGCTCAAAATTAGGGTGGAAAACGAGGGTGGGCTATCGCCCAGATGGGGGATTTTGCGGGGGCGGCATGAACATAGACGTGATGGGGGGGAGTGTAAGAGTCGGTGGGCGAGAGCCCGCGGTGTGTGGTGTCAACAAGCGGAGCTTGTGACATGCACGTAAAGGTGTAGGAACTAGATGAGTTTGTCTTTGAGGGCCTTGCCTACGGCTTCTGCTCTGGAATTGACGTGAAGTTTCTTGTAGATGTTTTTGATATGCGATTTTACAGTATGTGCACTCAGGAAGAGTTGTTGGGCTATCGAGCGATAATTGAGGCCATCGCAGAGGAGCTTTAGAATTTCTGTTTCTCGAGCGGATAATGGAGAGGGGGCAGTGGAATGGAAGGACCGAACCACTTTGCGAGCAATGCTGGTGCTCATGGGTGCTCCGCCATCTGCCACTTCCTGGATAGCCTGCAATAAGGCCGTGGGGGGCGTGTCCTTCACCAAATACCCGGTGGCTCCGGCACAGATGGATTGAAAAATAGCCTCGTCATCCTGGCGGATCGTGAGCATAAGAAAATCCATATCTGGAGCTACGGGTTTCAATTGCTTCACAGCCTCTATCCCTGTCATCCCCGGCAGTTCGATGTCCATCAATACTACGTTGATGTAGCTATTGCGTAGGGCCTCCACGGCAGCTTCTGCATTAGAAAAGACCATCTTACAGGAATACCCAGGGGTACCATCTATGATGAGTGCCAAAGTTTGACGGATTTCGTCATTATCTTCGACTATAGCGACATGAATTAGGGAACTAGACAAATTACTTTGTTTTTGTCTGATAAATATAACCCATATTTATGAGGGTATCCCTACCCCATTTGGGGGAAGTTTCTGAAGAAGAGTGGGTAAGACTAGCGCTTAATGCCAGAAAGTACGATATCTGTAATCTCTTTGGCCAGTTCATCAGGTGTACAAGGTCGGCCCGTGCGGTACCAGTCGTAGACCCAACGAATAGAAGAAAGTACGGTATGTAATAGGATGGTAGGATCGATATTCTTGAAGATGCCTTCGGTAATGCCGGCCTTTAGTATGCCTTTGAAGCGCTGCTCATAATCCTTACGCAGTTCCTTGAAACGGCTAAGATCCGGCTCGGTGAGGTGACGCCATTCATCATTAAAGGAGGTAATCGAAGTCACTTCCTCAGTAGCCATGACAATGTGAAAACGAACCAGCTGTTCAATCTTCTCTGTTGGAGACAAGGTGGAGGCCTCTATCGCTTCCAACTCATCATGAAAAACCTTGGCATTTTGAAAACAGATCGTCTTAAGAATTTCCTCTTTGCCACTGATATGATTATAGAGACTGGAAGCTTTTAACTGAACCGCCTCGGCTAAATCCCTCATCGAAGTAGCGCTATACCCCTTATCACGAAACAAGACCGCAGCTGCTTCAAGGATTATTTGCTTTTTAGTCTTTTCTACTGGCATACTTCAAGGATTGATCAAGGAAACTACATTAGTGAGATCTCTCTGGATTGTAATTCTTTAGCTACAACAGGATCGGCCTGCGAATGTTCTAAACAGAAGATCGACTTATAAGTAGTATGAAGAGGAGTACTCTGAGAAAAGTAGAGAAGTGAGTATATAATACAACGAATTGATAATGGAAACCTTGATCCATTATCAATTCGCAAGACTGTCAATACCGGTATTACCTACAGGTTATTAACGTGTACAGTCAATTTGCTCTTAAGGTTAGAAGCTTTGTTCTTGTGCCAAGTATTTCGCTTTGCCAAACGATCGATCATACTCAATACTTTAGGCAAGAAGCTTTCAGCTTCAGACTTCTCAGTCATACCGCGCAATTTCTTGATGGCAGTACGAGTGGACTTCTTGTAATAACGGTTAGCCAAACGCTTTCTAGCGTCCTGACGAATTCTCTTTTTAGCTGATTTATGGTGTGCCATTAATCTTTAATTTTCTTCACTTCTCAAAATCGGAGTGCAAATTTATGCTTTTTCCGATAAAATAGAACCTTTTTCTCAAAAAAAATTTCTGTCTCTGTTTCGATGGCTTCGGATTGTAACTTCTAACACTTGGGGGAGGTACAAAAAGCTAGTAAACAGCCGTTTTATAGAAATTAACCGCAAATTTAAGAACTTCGACAAAGGACTGCTGTTTTTTTTTAATAAAAGCTTGTATAAGATTTAAACAGGTCTTTACTTGCGGCTAATTTGGAAAAAACTATCTCAAATCGTTAACCCTTTACAAAAAAGGCAAGATAATCGATGAATGATTTCTCTGTAATCAGCAATGCTCATCCTACTTTCATCAATTCAATGTATGAGCAATATCTGAAGGACCCCCAAAGCGTAGAAGCCACCTGGAGAGCCTTTTTCCAGGGTTTTGAATTCTCGCAAAATGGAAATGGAAGTGCTACCGCTTCGGAAGCGGGGCCGATCAACACCAAGGAATTTCAAGTACTATCTCTTATAAAGGCTTTCCGCAATAGAGGTCACCTTCTTTCGACCACCAACCCAATTCGGGAAAGAAGGGATCGCCACCCCAACCTCAACATAGAGGATTTTGGCTTAGAGCCAGCGGATCTAGACTCGGTTTTTCAAGCGGGTCAGGAATGTGGTTTGAAGAATGCCACCTTGAAAGAGATCATCCAACACATGAAGACCGTATACTGCGGATCTATCGGTTTTGAATATCATCATATTCAGGATCGCAACAAACGTCGTTGGATTCGGGAAAAGATCGAGTCGCACCACCCCGATCGTGCGTTTGATCTAGGCCTGGAAAAGAAGCGAAGAATCCTGGAGAAACTGAATGGTGCGCAAGTATTCGAACAATTCCTCCACACCAAATACATTGGACAAAAGCGCTTTTCATTAGAAGGTGGAGAAACCACTATCGCTGCTTTGGATGGAATCATCAATAAAGCCGCTGAAGATAAAGTTGAGGAGATCATTATTGGAATGGCTCACCGGGGTCGCCTTAATGTACTCGCCAACATCATGGGTAAAACCTATGAGCAGATCTTCAATGAATTTGAAGGCACAGCGGTGCCGGATCTCAGTTTTGGAGATGGGGATGTGAAATATCATTTAGGTTTTTCCAGCCAGGTTCAAACACCAAGCAATAAAACCGTCCACCTCAAACTAACGCCTAACCCCTCTCACTTAGAGGCGGTAAATACCGTGGTACAAGGATTCGCCAGAGCCAAGGCTGATATCCTTTACGAAAGTGATTATGATCGTATTCTTCCGATTTTGATCCATGGGGATGCCGCAATTGCCGGACAGGGAATTGCCTACGAAACGGTGCAGATGAGTCAACTGAAGGGCTATTATACGGGAGGAACTTTGCATTTCATCATTAATAACCAGATTGGATTTACCACTGATTTTGATGATGCACGTTCTTCTACCTATTGCACAGGCGTAGCGAATGTGGTTCAGGCTCCAGTTTTCCACGTTAATGGTGACGACCCAGAAGCTGTGCTCTTTGCCTCTGAGTTAGCGGTAGAATATCGTCAAGCCTTTAATAATGATGTGTTCATAGATATGGTTTGCTATCGCAAACACGGACACAACGAAGGAGATGATCCTAAGTTTACTCAGCCAGGTATGTATAAGATCATCAATGAGCATCCAACTCCTCGAGAAGTGTACCAGACTAAGTTGCTGGAACGTGATGATATTAATAAGGCGCTGGCGGACGAAATGCAGAAGGAGTTCTGGAATCTCCTGCAGGAACGCTTGAACGAAGTCAAGCAGAGCAAATTAGAATACGAATACCAGGAGCCAGAACAAGCTTGGCGAAAACTCAAAAAGACCAAGAATCCTAAGGATTTTAGAAACTCACCTGAGACGGGAGTTGAAAAAGAACGAATTGACCATATCATCAATCACTTGATGACTGTCCCCAAAAGTGTTGAAGCATTATCGAAGGTGAACCGTTTGCTAAAGGGTAAGCAAAAATTACTGGATAATAATAAACTCGACTGGGCCATGGGCGAATTACTGGCCTACGGTACCATCTTGATGGAGGGCAAAGATGTGCGGATGAGTGGTCAGGATGTGAAACGAGGAACGTTCTCACACCGCCATGCTGTACTGCGTGACATCAATACAGACCAAGAGTACATTAGGCTGTCCGGTCTTTCAAAGGAGCAAGGGGAGTTCCGCATTTACAACTCCCTATTGTCCGAGTTTGGGGTAATGGGCTTCGAATATGGTTATGCGATGGCCAATCCTGAAACTTTAGTATTGTGGGAAGGGCAGTTTGGTGATTTCTACAACGGCGCTCAAACCATGGTGGACCAGTTCGTATCCGCCGCTGAATCCAAATGGCAGCGAATGAACGGCTTGGTACTTCTACTTCCTCACGGATACGAAGGACAGGGCCCTGAACACTCTAGTGGCCGAGTTGAACGCTTCTTGCAATCCTGTGCAGAGTTCAACATGACCGTTGCGAATGTGACTACTCCAGCCAACTTCTTCCACTTACTGCGCCGCCAATTGGCTCGACCATTCCGCAAGCCTTTGGTAGTGATGACGCCTAAGTCATTATTGCGTCATCCTGCGGTGGTTTCGGATCTCTCAGAATTTGAAACGGGTAATAGCTTCCAGGAAGTGTATGACGACCCTCACGTGGGGGCTCGAAGTGGCAAGAAGGTGAAGAAACTGTTGCTATGTACCGGTAAGATCTATTACGATCTCATGGAGCGCAAGCAACAAGATAAGCGAGATGATGTGGCGATCGTACGTTTGGAACAACTGTATCCGTTACCGGATACTCAACTACAGAAGATTTTCAAGCGCTATCCCGAAGCAGTCCCATTTTGGGTACAAGAGGAACCTTCTAACATGGGGGCATGGCAATACATTTATTCGATTGTTGCTTCCTCTCAAATCGGATTGAATGCTGATCTTAGTTTGATCTCTCGTAAATCCAGTGCCTCGCCTGCTACGGGTTACAAGAAGGTACACGATCAGCAGCAACAAGAGATTATCAATCTAGCTTTCTCTTAGGATAAAGTAAGATTGGATAAAGACATAAAAAATTAGGCCAGGCCCCGATTGGGACCTGGCCTTTTTCTTTAGTTAGCGAGAACGGTCTTATTCACTAGCCGTTACGCTGGCCAACAAGGAAGTAAATTGATCAAAAGCAGATTTGGCTCCAGATTGAGCTTCTTCCACTTGTGGTCCCCACTCCCCTACTTTTGTAGTACCTGTAGCGATCATTTCTTTCAGGCTACTGATTGTACCTTCGATGTCTTCAGGCATCTCTCCACCTTCTAATCCATCTTTCAAGCCTTGTAGTGCTTCGCCTTTCTCTTCCCATTGCCCTTTGAAGGCATTCACTTGCTCCAAAATGCCAGATAAAGCATTTCCCTGGCCTGTTACTTGATCTTTAAATCCAGTCAATTGACCAAGAACATCAGCAGCCAAAGAGCCTTGCAATTCTTCGCTGATGTTCATTCCACCAAGCATTTCAGTAATTCCACCTTGTGCAGTAGTAATGTTTCCTAAAAGTCCAGTAACAGCTTCAGTAGCTCCATCCCATTCTCCAGCAACGCTAGTGATAGCTTCAGCATACTTGCCTACATTATCACAAGCAACAAATAAAGTGAAGGGTAGCAAAAACAACAGTTTTTTCATGGTAGTGTGTCGGTTTTGAATTAAACAAATAAAAAAAAGCTTTTCAACTGGGGAAAATGACTGATCGGATGAAAATGTTATAGGGAAGAAAGTTGCGGGTTAATCAGGTGTGATAAGTAGTCCTATGCTACTTGTTGTTGGAGTGGTTCTTCGTAATGTAGGTGTAAGTAGTACGTTTCTGATTGTCGTACTTGATAACGCAATGATAGAAAAAATTATTTCTTTTTTAAGTTCCTTTCCGGTAGCTGGAACATCCTCGAGGAGGGTCAGACTTTCCTTCTTTTGCTAAGAAAACAACGTCAATTCACTTACGGACATCTCTTTATAAAATTGATTTTTCCGTAGCTATGGGCAAGTGTAAGTGGGTAAAAAAAATCAAATTTATTTTTCATTTAACTCTCCATTTAGCCTAAAATACATCAAGTGCAGCGGCAGCTTCACTCAAATCCACTGCTCAATAATGCGATCGCAAGCCTCCTCTAGCATTTCATACACTAGTTCAAATCCATTGTCATCATAGTAGGGATCTGGAACACTAATATTCGCCGTCGGTTGTACTTGATTCATGATCAGATGTACCTTTTTCTCTTGTCCTGGCGTGCTAGCTTTGCGAAGAATGTTGGTGAGATTGGATTGATCCATAGCGAAGATGAGATCGTAATTATCTAGGTCTTGTGCCTGGAATTGGCGGGCTCTTTGGTAGGTGATATCAATGCCATGTTGTCGGGCTACTTGGACAGAACGTCGATCGGGTTGCTCTCCGACGTGCCATGCTCCCGTCCCTGCCGAATCTACTTCCCAGTCTAATCCTTGTGCTTTGACTTTCATTTGCAGAATGCCTTCAGCTAAGGGAGAACGACAAATATTCCCTAAACACACCATTAATACCTTCATGTCACAATAATACTCTATTTGCTGCGCAAATCCAGCAAACACCACAAAAGAGTACACGAATTGTCTTATTTAAAATAAGCAAAAAAGCCTACTTTTGCGGGATTAAACCATGACAAATGAAAATTGTGATTGCGGGAGCGGGTGATGTGGGCTCCCACTTAGCAGAGTTATTGAGTTTTGAACATCAAGATATCGTTCTCATTGACACGAACCAGGAGATCCTTGATATCGCAGCCAGTCATCTAGACGTCCTAACCATACGGGGAGACGCCTCATCTATAGATATTCTGCGGCAAGCTGAAACGAATAAGGCCAATCTGTTTCTGGCGCTAACTACTTCCGAACAGACCAATCTCATCGCGTCAGTACTCGCAAAGAAAATTGGCGCTAAAAAAGTTATTGCCCGGGTACAGAATCCCCGATATCTATGCACCGAGCAGCGCGCCTTATTTCAAGAACTCGGGATCGACACCCTGATCTGTCCGCCCCAACTGGCCGCACAAGAGATCTCGCGCTTGGTCAAACAATGTTCTTTTACAGACCACTTTGAATTCGAAGAAGGCAAAATTAATCTTGTCGGTATCACCCTGGATGATTATTCTCCACTGGCCAATCGGAAACTATCGGAGGTACACGCCATGCAATCGGACTTCATGCTTCGGCCGATCGCCATATTGAGGGGGCACCAAACGCTAATTCCGAGGGCTGGAACGGTATTTCATCGAAATGACCATATCTACTTCATCACCAGGGAAGAAAATATCGACGCCGTCATCAATCTGGTAGGTAAAAAGAAGGTGAAGGTAAAGAATGTGATGATCCTAGGAGGAAGCAGCTTAGCAAGAGACACGGCCAAGGTATTGGAGCAGGAATACAACGTAACGCTCATTGAAAGAAATAAGGAAAAATGTAAACTACTTGCTGAACAGTTGGACAGCACCTTGATCATAAATGGGGACACTAGTAATTTTGACATGTTGGAGGAAGAAGGATTAAGTCGAATGGATGCCTTTGTGGCGCTGTCCGGTAATTCCGAAACCAATATCATTGCTAGCTTGACAGCCAAGAACCATGGAGTATATAAAACGATCGCTCAGGTAGAGAACAAAGAATACATCCACATATCGCAAAACATCGGCGTTGACACCCTAATCAATAAAAAATTAATTACAGCCAACAACATCTTCCGCTTCGTGCGTAAAGGGCAGGTAGAAGCCATTACTAGTCTAGCTGGAGTAGATGCAGAGATTATTGAGTATGTGATCCATAAGAAGAATCAACTGACTAAAAAGCCTTTGCGGGACTTGCATTTCCCTAGCACCGCTATTGTGGGCGGGATTATTCGGGGGGAAGAAACCTTGATCCCCAATGGCGACTTCCAGCTTCAAGTCAATGACAAGGTGATCATCTTTGCACTTCCAGAAGCCATTACCAAACTAGAAAAACTCTTCCGATAGGCGAGTCAGTGCTATGATTAATATCCGCCCCATACTAAGAGTGATCGGTATTTTGCTGGCCTTGTTGGGTTTGCTCATGCTGCTGTGCATTCCATTTTCACTGTACTATGACGCTGGAGACCACTCCGCTTTGCTCTATTCGGGTCTAATCGGTATCCTGTTAGCGGGGCCCCTACTCTACTTCGTCAAGAATGAGGGCAGTATTAAGAAGCGAGAAGGGTACCTGATTGTGGCGCTGGGCTGGCTCACTATGGTTACCTACGGCGCCTTACCTTATCTACTGAGCGGCGTGATACCTAATCTAGCCGACGCCCTGTTTGAGACCGTCTCGGGCATGACGACTACAGGAGCCAGTGTGCTGATGGACATTGAAAGTACGCCTAAAGGGATTCTATTCTGGCGAAGTCTTACCCAATGGATCGGAGGGATGGGTATTATCGTCTTGACCGTGGCCATCTTTCCACTTTTGGGCATAGGAGGAGTAGAGCTCTTTGTGGCGGAAGCACCAGGGCCTACTTCTGATAAACTTCATCCTCGCATCAGTGAAACAGCAAAGCGGCTGTGGTTTTTGTATGTCGGTCTGACCGCTACGTTGATGCTCGTGTTGTATGGCTTAGGGATGGGCTTCTATGACGCCATCAATCATGCCTTGACTACTATGGCCACTGGCGGGTTCTCTACTAAGAATGATAGCACAGCTTATTTTGATAGTGCTTCTATCCAATACACCCTATCCTTATTCATGTTCATTGCTGGAACCAATTACACGGTCATCTACTTTGCTTTTAAAGGCAAGTTGGGGCGCGTTTGGAAGAGTGAGGAGTTTCGAGCCTATTTATTCCTGGTTCTATTGCTGACGTTCTTCGTGACCTTAGGGGTCTTTGGGGTATCGGGTCAAAGTCTGGAACGTTCTTTCCGGGAAAGTATTTTCATGATCATTTCCTTGATCACGACGACGGGCTTCGTCTCGGCAGACTATACCTCTTGGTCAAATGGATTGACCATGACCTTCTTTATTCTCTTGTTCTTGGGAGCATCGGCAGGGTCTACGAGTGGAGGAATCAAAATTATCAGGCACCTGGTTTTCTTCAGGAATTCTTTTCTGGAGTTCAAGCGGATACTGCATCCTAGAGCCATTATTCCACTTAAGTTAAACGGGAAACGCGTTCCGGGTAGGATACTTACTCATATCATTATCTTTCTTCTCCTTTATCTAATCCTATTTGTATTGGGATCTATTATCCTGACCATAATGGGGCTGGACTTCATGACGGCCATTGGTGCCGCAGCCACCAGCTTGGGTAATGTAGGGCCTGGGATAGGAGAAGTAGGGCCAGTGGATAACTTTGCCCATCTGAGTCAACCCATCAAGCTATTCCTAGTCTTTTACATGCTACTAGGACGCTTAGAGCTTTTTACCATTCTTGTGCTATTCACCCCTTATTTCTGGCGAGCTAGTTAAATCGATTGGACGATTCAAACCTTTCTTGATAGTAGGAAAGTACCTCTTTGATATTGGGCGCTTTGATACTGGTGGGACCGGACCGGATGTAGAAGTATTGGCCATCCTTGTCTTCGAGAATAATGGGATGATTAGATGGTGTGCAATTGATTCTTAGTAATATCTTATTGTCCAGTTTCTCCGTGTTGAAGTGGATATTAGTAGAACCATTAATGCCCACCTTATGCTTCAGAATCTGTATGATACTTTGCTTGTAGTTATCGAGATCTTTTTCCGACTCAACATCCAAACCAATTACTTCCGCTTTGTCATTGACGCCTAAAAGGATGGTCCCTCCTCTCGTATTGAGAAAGGCACAGATGGTTTTCACGACCTCCTGTTTTAGCTTTTTACTCAAGGACTCCTTAAACTCAATCGTAACGCCCTCCCCTTTCTCAATGATTCGTTCGGTAGCATGAGCGTATTCTTCATTCAAGTAGCTGATCACATACCCCACTAAGCCTTTGAATATAGAGAACGAACTCTGTGCAGGAATCCTGTCTTCATCGAACAATAAGTCTCCTTCTATCACAATCAAACTACTATCCACTAAGGCCGTCATCGTTCCCATCCTAGGACTCCCATTTAGTACCGAAATCTCTCCAAACAACTTTCCTTCTTCATAGATCTTTTCCTTCCCACTGTTCAGGTTTAGGCGAAGCTTGCCTTCTTCTATGATGTAAAAGGCAGAACTATCCGTTTCGGAAGAATAGAATAGGACTTCTCCTGCGGATATCTGCTGTCGCTTGGCCAACTTGAACAAGTGACTGCGTTCTTCAGGCGTGAGAGATTGGTATAATCGATTGTCCTGACAAGCTTTTTCAAAATCCTCAAAACTTAATGCTTGACTCATGAGTATGTGAAGTTCTTTCTCTAAGGCGATGTAATTACACCAATAATAAGAAAACTCAGCCAAACTTAACCTTCGAGGTCATTTTAAATTTCAGAAGCCAAGAAGCCAGCCTTTATTTCAGCCCATAAAAAACCCGAAACTTCCAGGCAATATAAGGAGGAAGCTTCGGGTCTTTCCGTACAGAAAATACAATCTATGCTACTTACTATGACGATTGGCTATTTCCATTAATTGGGCATCAATAGCAGATTTGGTGAGCCAACGGCCCGCCGTCATCACCCCCACTTGACGCTGCGCATTGGTAATGTCCTCGATCGGATTGGCATCCAATAGAATCAAGTCTGCCGCAGCACCTTTTTCTACCGTCCCATAATTGCCTTCCTCCTTGAAGAATTTGGCAGGGTTGGCGGTGCCACTCTGTAGGACTGCGAGCGCAGGGATACCCGCGTCTACCATGTCTTTCAGCTCATGGTGAATAGAGAAGCCGGGAACATTATAGACTTGGGGTGCGTCAGATCCCAATAGGATTCCGGCACCAGAGCGGTGTAAATTGCGCATGATCTTTTGTCGCAAGGCAACGAATGCTTCCCAGCGTTTGACCTCGTAGCTTGGATCCTCTAACATGCGATTTTTATTGAGCCGCCATTGGTATAGCGTAGCTGATGGCATGTATTGCATTTCAGGTTCATTCCCTATTACCTCAGGCTTTGTGGGAGAAAACCAACGCGTCATCAATGTTTGAGTAGGAACGAACCACACACCGCGCGCCTTAGCCCTGGCTACTAGCTTGGATAGCTTATTGACATCGGCTATATCCGTAAAATTATATCCAAAGAAGCCATTTTGGTTCATTTGCACATCGGCTGACTCCGACACCAGACCTTCTAAGAACCCGTCCAGGTGATCAATGGAAGCATAGCCCGCATCGATGGCTCTTTCGATTCCAACCTGAAGAGGAACGTGTCCTGAAAAAGGAATCCCGACTTTATCCGCAGTTTCAGCTACGGCATTGAACACCTCAAGTGATAGTCCGGGGTGGATCTTTAGAAAATCATAGCCATCCGTCTTGTATTTTGCCACTTTGGTGCGCGCCTCTTCAACCGTTTGTACGCTGTTTCCATTGACGGAAGGGCTGGAGGTGTAGATTCGAGGACTAAGGATAGTACCGTCAGCAGCCTGCTTCCGAAGTCCCAAATGATAGGGATCACCCAGCATGCCACGGATGGTGGTTATCCCCTGGGAAAGATACAGGAATAGCACTTCTTTGACCCGCGTATCATCTCCATCTCTAGGGGTAGGAATATGCGCATGCATTTCTGCCAAGCCTGGCATCAAGTATTTCCCCTCACCATCTATTTGCAGGGCAGATTTTGGCACCTTGATCTTGGTGACCGGGCCAAGTTTCTGAATTTTCCCATTTTTCACTAAAACCGTCTGATTGGGCATCAGGCCATCGCCGTTCATCGGTAACACATTGACGTTGACAAAAGCGATCACCTTGGCGGTTTCCATCTTTTGCGCAGACAGTTGAGTAAGGGAAAAGAAAAGTAAGGCTAGTAAAGCGTTAAGTTGTAACTGTTTCATTCTTGGTTATTATGTTGAATACTACTACAATATCCAGATATTGGAGGATATGCTCAAGGGATATGTTGCTAAGTGCATTAACTCCCACTCTCCGAATAAAATTGCCGGCGCTCTTGACAATTTCTACACCTGGAAAAAGTGGCGGTTCAGCTTCCTTTTGATCAATTCCGTGTTAAGGCTATCATAGGTGTATGTTAACCCTTTGTTCTTCTTACCATTAATCGGCTGATGAAGAGATGAATACTACCGATTTTATTAGCTTTGGCGGTTCCGAATAAGGAAATAGTAAATCTGCATTTCCATCCATACACCTTACATCATTGCCATGAAGATCCAAAATCAATCCTATCGCACCATTTGGCTAGACCCTGAAGATGAAGGAACTGTAAACATCATAGATCAACGCAGTCTTCCACATAAGCTCACCATCGAAGCCTTAAAGAGTCTTGAGGAAAGCGCAGCAGCTATTCGCGAGATGCATGTACGCGGCGCCCCGTTGATCGGCGTCACGGCAGCTTATGGAATGTACCTAGGCCTTTATCACGCCCCCTCAAACACCGACTGGGCCACCTTTATCCCAGCCGCCATTCAGGAGCTACAGGAAACCCGCCCCACAGCCGTTGACCTTTTCAATGTGCTGCAAAGAGTTCAGATCGCCTTGCAAGGTAAAAGTCATCAGCAAGAGTTGGTGAGTATAGCCAAGGACTTGGCAGCCGAGGTGGCCGAGGAAAGCGTTGCCTTTTGCCGTAGCATAGGCGAACATGGCTTGAAAATTATCGAAGATATTTATGAGAAGAATGGCAATAAACCCGTAAATGTGTTGACCCACTGTAATGCAGGCTGGATGGCGTGCATCGATTATGGGACAGCCACCTCTCCGATCTATGCCGCCCATGACAAAGGCATTCCGGTGCACGTCTGGGTCGATGAGACCCGCCCTAGGAATCAAGGCGCCCGCATTACCGCCTTTGAACTAAAAGAACACGGGGTACCTCATACGGTAATCGTAGATAATTTAGGAGGTCACTTGATGCAGCATCGCATGGTCGACATGGTCATTGTCGGAACGGATAGGACCACCAGAAATGGGGATGTAGCCAACAAGATCGGAACCTACTTGAAGGCTTTAGCGGCTTATGACAATCAGGTACCATTTTATGTAGCCCTACCCTCTTCAACCATTGATTGGACAATCGAGAATGGACTGTGTGATATTCCGATTGAAGAGCGCAGTGGTCATGAGGTCAAATACATTCAGGGATTGGAACAAGATGAACTCAAGAAGGTACTACTCACACCAGCCGAAAGTCCAGCCTTGAACTATGGCTTCGATGTCACGCCCGCTCGATTGGTAACGGGTTTGATTACGGAAAGAGGAATCTGCGAAGCTTCGGAAGCAGGACTTTCCGCCTTATTCCCGGAATTGAATGGTTAATTATCGTTAGGCCAAGCGATACTAAGATTGTATCTTCCCGATCGATCAATCTCAATCACCCAAAAAAGGAGTTATGGCAGATCAAATACCGACAGACGGTCTACTCATTGGAGAAGACGGCAAAGCACGTTGCTGGTGGTATAACAATCATCCCGATTATCAAAGATATCATGATGAAGAATGGGGGCATCCAGTTACGGATGATATTCGACTATTCGAGAAAATCTGTTTGGAGGGCTTTCAATCTGGTCTAAGTTGGCTCACCATTTTGCGCAAGCGGGAGAATTTCCGTACAGCTTTTGCTGGCTTTGATTTTGAGAAGGTAGCTCGATTTGGGGAGAAAGATGTAGAACGGCTATTGCAAGATGCTGGTATCGTAAGACATCGAAAGAAAATTGAATCAACCATCAATAATGCAAAACGGGCCATTGAACTCGCAGAAAAAGAAGGCTCCCTGGCCAAATATTTCTGGAGTTTCGAACCCACCGCAAGTGAACGACCCGATAAATTTGACTACGCTAGCCTGCGCCCGATAACTCAGACTCCTACTTCTGTAGCGATCAGCAAAGACTTGAAAAAGCGAGGCTGGAGTTTTGTCGGACCTACCACGGCATATGCCTTTATGCAAGCCATGGGTTTAGTGAATGATCATTTGGAGGGCTGTTTTGTCCGGCCGATTGTGGAAGAAAAGCGGAATAAATTGGATCGGAATTTCTAGTAAGAGAAATTCAAGGTTTATTGTGTAATGTTTAAGGAATGGTACACCTAACTCCTAAACTTTCAACCTTAAACCTTTGCCAACGATCATGCTAGTACTAGGTAAAAGCTTGATTCTATTTTGCATACCTAACCTTCTTATCTTCTATCCCGTAGCAAAGTGACGCTTTTCTCAGTCCAAATATTCTACCATTTTTCGCTTCATAGTTAGCGTACAATTCACCATTTTTTCTAAATGCTTGCTGAACTCCATCTTCTTTACCAAAGTTCAGCTGTAGTTTTTTGTACAGTTCACCAGAGGGATACCATTGCTTTTGCTCTCCGTGTGCCTTTCCTAAATGATAGTTGTAGTGAGCAATCAGGATATGACTTGTATCTGATGACCACATTTTTTTTTCTCCGTGTAGTTTTCCTTGATGATAGTGAGCCACTTGTTTTAATTTTCCATCTGGATACCAATGGATGGCTTGATCTTGTCTTTTACCATTTAGGATTCCTATTTTTTCTTTGAGCGTACTATCCTGGTAGAAACTCACCATGTAACCAGAATAGCGTTCGTCGCCCAATGACCATAGCGATACCTTGTTATCATATTGTAGTGAAGATATGCCGACCGTTTTATCCGGGATTTTTACTGCTAGCTTCGATACCCGTAAATCAGGAAGGCCTTTTTTTACTTCTCTATTTTCTGCACAAGCTATCATCAAGACCATGAACATAAATACCATTGCTCTCACACATCTCATATTTTGTTTTTTAAAAAGGAATCACCAAGAATTACATACCTATAACCCTGATGATTCCATGAAACTCAGAAATCCTTCTATATCTTAAAAAATAGTATTTGGTGTGCCTTTCAACTCCCCTGCAAAAAGAGCAATGATATTTCCGAAGTAATATTCATTGATGATATGGTAATGGTAAATTTCCTCACCGTTACTATGTTGAGTTACCCCAAAATGACCACCAGACTCGTCTAAGTCTGTAGGATATGATCCATCCATCTCTCTTCTCCCATAAATCAAAAATCCATCCGCCATAATCCCTACTAATTTTTCATCATCATGAGAAAGTACCGTGTTCTCCGGAACATCGTAAGACTCTATATGGTAGTGATAACCTGAAGGACCATTGTGTGCTCCGGCATAATCAAAGGTCTCAACAATCATTTCTTCTAAAGGTCTGTTGGGACCTTCTAAATCATTAAAAATAGGAACACCAGTGACAGCAATGCCAATAGCTCCCAGCCCTGTAACGGTACCAGTCGGTGCTATTTCTGGTATGATGGGTACGGTAAGGGTGTAGCTACGTTCACCTCCAATCCGACCGGGTGTTTGACGAGTGGTTGCCACCACAGGCTCAATGTATAGCGGATGTGTTTCTTCCCAATAAGGAGTGGTATGATTCGGTAGTCCATTTGACTCAATAGTGACTTCATTTCCATCAAATGATATAGTCACAGCTTCAGAATTAAATTCGTCGAAAGCAGAAAGGGGGGTACTGGCGAGCCCAGTGTCATTTGGGTCGGTATTATCCTCTACATAGCCTTCTGGTTGATTACATGCAACTCGGCTCACATTCGGATTACCTAGTCCATCACCATCGGCATCTTCGTACCAAACTATTTCGATACAGGAATCTTCGTCATTTTTACATGATGAAAAGAATAGAGCAACTCCTAAAAGCAGTAAAATTGAGAATTTGAGATAATTCATTTGATTATTTTATACATTAAAAATATTTCACTTGCGACTCGATCATCTTGCTTGGTGGTTATCTCATCTGCGTTTTGGTGTTTGAACGGATCTATTTTTTTTATCTGGATGACAAACAAATGGCCTAAACCAGTTCTGCTATTGGATATCTTCTTGAGGTAATTTCTAGCTCCAATATCCTCCTGTACGGAAATAAAGATAGGCTCTATTTTAGTCCGGAATTTGAACTTTCAGTGAGTCGGTCATAGTTTTCAGTGAATAGGAAATCATCTCCGTTGAATCGTTTTATTCCTCGACCTCAAACGGCTACATTCAAGGGGGGATCAAAATATATTTTACTTTCTTTGCTATATGTATAGCTCTAAAAGATACCTTTTTCAGGTGCTGTTTTGGTTAGGAGTTTGGTGCTTGGTTTGGTTGTCTGTTGGTTTGGAATTGCGTTTTATTCGAGCGAATGGCCTATCCTTTATGCTACAAGCCTTCCTTCTTTTCGTAGTGATATATTATGCAGTGCCTAAATTCCTACTCAAAAAAAAATACATTTACTTTTTACTATCTGTTGTTTCTTTAATTCTGTTAGCTACTTACATCAGTACTGTCCTCGGGCCAGACCCAATAAGACGAGCCTCCTCGGTACCAATAGGTCAGAGACCTCCCCTAATGGCATCGCGTTCTTTTCGGCAGCTTTTAATCATGGCTATACCCTGCCTTTCAGCGATACTCGTAGAAACTTTTGCTTACGCCCAGCAAAAAGAGAAGAGTGAGATCTTGTCCAGAATGGAATTGGTGAAAAGTGAGCTGAAGTTCTTAAAAATGCAGATCAACCCGCATTTTTTATTTAATGCATTGAATAACATCTACGCCCTGTCCGTCACAAATTCCGATAAAACACAGGAAGGCATTAGCACCCTTTCTTTGATGCTCCGATATGTATTGTATGATTGTGAGCGACCAGAGGTTCCTTTGCAGAAGGAGTTGCAGTACATCACGCATTTTATTGAACTATTTAAACTTAAAAGCAGCGAAAAGTTCAATATTACTTTTATAGAAGAGGTGGAAGATGAGACACTCCTAGTCCCTCCCATGCTTTTTGTGCCCTTTATTGAAAACGCATTTAAACACAGTGGAATAGAGAAAAGAGGAACTAGTTTTGTAAATATTCACCTTAAGTCGGAAGAAGATATCATTGAATTTTCAGTGGAAAATAGCCTTCCATCCGAAACGCTCGTAAATGATGAACGAGGGGGAATAGGGCTCCAAAATGTAAAAAAGAGGCTCGACATCCTGTACCCTCAAACTCACCAGCTAGATATTAGAAGGTCCGATACTTTTAAGGTCTACCTAAGAATGAAGCTCAAATGATTAACTGTGTAATAATAGACGATGAAGAGTTAGCAAGAAAGCTAATCAAGACCTACATAGATAAGGTAGATTCTTTACGATGGCAGGCTTCGTTTGAAAATCCCTTAGATGGATTGTCGTTTATGAAAGCCAACTCCGTGGATCTTCTGTTTTTGGATATTCAAATGCCAGACCTAAAAGGGACTGATTTCGCAGCACTCATTGCCAAATCAGACACGAAGGTGATATTCACAACTGCTTATTCTGAATATGCGCTCAAGGGCTTTGAATTGAATGCCCTGGATTATTTACTAAAACCCATAACCTTCAATCGGTTTCTAACTGCTGTAGAAAAGTTCCCAAAGGGAGAAGCTACAGATCCTGCTTCCATAAAGCCTATTGTAATCAAATCTGGCTATGATCTGTATAAAGTTTCGCCACAGGAGATTTTATACATAGAAAGCGACGGTGAATATGTACACTATCATTTGGACACTGGAAAAAAGATCACTGCCAATCAATCACTAAAGAAATTGCTACCAACATTACCAGATTCCTTCTTGCGCGTACACAGATCGTACATCGTTAATGGACAGAAGGTATCGAGTCTGAAAGGTCGGAAGTTATCAATAAATGACTCAACTATTCCAGTGAGTGACAGTTATTACGAGGCGGTCAAATCGCTACTATTTTTGTAAAGGCAGATCTAGAATGGGAAGTTTAGGGTTTTCGTTTACTGTTTAAAGGATAGCAACCTACTCCTTAAACATTCAACCTTAAACCCTAAACAGTGGCGAACAAAGGCCTATAAAGCATAAATCTTATCCATATTCTCCGAAATCTCACGAAGTCGAGTTCGATCTCCTCCTGGCACTTCGGCAGAGCCCCAACCCTGATAGCCTACCTCTCGCAAAGCCTTATTCACACTCGCCCAATCTGAATCCCCTTGTCCCAGTTTCACTTGGAACCCGGCCCAAATCCCCTCTTCCTTCTGCTTCTTGCGGCTATATTCCTTTACATCGATCTTAATGATTCGTTTGCCCAAAATGCGCACCCATTGATCGGCCCAACCATAGCGAATAATATTTCCTACGTCGAAGTACCAACCGATCATTTCGCTATCAAACTCATCAATGTAACGAGCGGCTTCCATTGGGCTGATCAGGAAATTATTCCAAACATTCTCAATGGCAATCTTGATCCCTGTTTTTTCAGCTATCGGCAACAGCTTACGAATTTCAGCTTGGGAACGTTCATAGGCCTCATCGTAACGCACCTTGTCATTCACCACGCCCGGAACGAGGAGTACGGTCGTACCACCGTACTTCTTACAGGCTTTCAAGGCTGTTTTCATGGACTCCACACACTGTGCTCTAACAGCAGGATCAGGAGAGGATAAAGGCATTTTCCAGTGTCTAGAGTTCACTACTCCAGGAATTTCCAGGCCAGTCTTTCGCTTAGCTTTTAGGATCTCCTTATCATTCAAATCATTGGGGCTGTCAAATTCAATACCATGGAACCCCAGATCTTTTACCAGCTTGAATTTATCTAATACGGATAGATCTTCTTTGATCATCCCAAATTTTAAACTCTTCTTGATTAAGGGTTGATTGGTCACGGGCGGGGTATTGCCCATTAGATTTGGAGCAACGGCCAGCGATAGGGCCGCAGCAGAACTTGTTTTTATGAAGGCTCTTCGGTCTTGTTTTTGCATGAATTGGTGGTTTTGAAAGTTTAGGATTGATCGTTGGAAAGTTGAGGGTTACCGTTTAAGCGTCAACATTTATAGTTTAGGGCTTAGGCTTGACACAGCCTAAACCCTAAACATTCAACTTTAAACTATTATCTGGCGGATATTCTAAACAAACTTAGTCATACCAGGCTTAGCTACATCCTTCATTTTCCAAGCTAGATCCCAGTTATAATCTTCTAATGCTGGCCCTAACTTTTCTTCGGAGTTCAGGGCTTTCTCCCAGGTCAGTTCTTCCCCGGTATAAGCTACCATTCTCCCCCAAATGGCGAGCATAGTGCTATGTGCCATTCGAACCCCATCATTGATAGGTTTTCCGGCGCGGATGGAGGCAAACAACTCATCATGCTCCGTTTGGTACATATTGTTCTTTTCTCCCTTATATTTCCAATTTACTGCACCAGTGATCTCATGCTTACGGAATACATCAATATAGCACTGACCACGGTCACCTTGGATAGTAATATCATACGCTCGCTTACAGCCTTTCTGCTGGCGACTAAAGTGGAAGCCTCTAATGCCATCAGCATATTCGTAAACAATCGCAAAATGATCATATACATTACCGTACTTGGCATCCGTTCGACTTTGACGGCCACCCGTTCCTACTGCCTTTAATGGCAATACATCGCCCATCGCCCAGGACATTAAATCCAAACTATGCACAGCTTGTTCAGCAATATGGTCACCAGAAAGCCAATTGTAGTATAGCCAGTTGCGCATGATGAACTCCATGTCGTTCCAATCCGTCTTTCTTTCTCTTTCCCAAAGGGCACCTGTGTTGTAGGTATTGTAAATACCAGTCACTTTGCCAATATCTCCATTTAGGATGCGCTCGTAAGTCGCACGCTTTGGGAAGTCATATCTCCAGCAGAAGCCCGACATTAATGCCAAGTTCTTCTCTTTCGCTTTCTTGGCTACCTCAATTACCCGGCGGATACCTGGCGCATCTACAGCCACTGGCTTTTCACAGAAGATATGCTTTCCCGCTTCGACGGCAGCCTCCAAGTGTCCTGGACGGAAGGAAGGTGGCGTACATAAAATAACGACGTCCACATCCGAGGCCAACACCTTCTTGTATGCGTCGAAGCCTATAAATTTATGATCATCTGCTACTTGCAGTTTCTCTTCATTTTCAGTCTTTAAGGCATTATATGATTTTTCTAAGCGGTCAGGAAAAATATCTGCCATCGCTGTCAAAATCACCTTTGGGTCAGCATTCATTGCTTGATTAGCTGCACCGGTACCCCGTCCGCCACATCCAATCAATCCGACCTTTAATACCTCATTGTCGTTGAAAAAGGGAGACGTACTGTGAGCTAGTACATTTGCCCCTAGGCTACTGGCGAGCAAGGTCGCTCCAGAGGCTTTTAGAAAGTTGCGGCGCTCACTACCCTGTATTTTCTTTTTCATGATTCTTATTTGAAAAGTTGGTAACTAATGATGTTATTATGCTATCATCACAAGTGTTTATAAAACAGTCTGTTGTTTACATCGCTTGGTGATAATTCTGGCAATTAAGGTAGGGAAAGTCTGCTTGCTGTGCAAATGTTAACCCCATTTTAAGAAAAAATTGTGCGCGTGCACAGTCTATTCTGTCTATTCTCCGCTTTTTCTTTCTTTGAAAGTCCAAATCTACTCCGACTCCTGAGCGCTATGCCCGTTCAGTTGTTCGTTTTTTGTTCAGACATTGATCACCACCAACTTCTTGATTATGGTCTTAAAGCTGCACTTCATAGAAAAAGGAGCAGCATTTGACGGATTTTATTGTTTCTAATACTAAATTTGAGTAATTAGTCCTTGAAAACAGACTGTTAGTAAAATAACCAGCAATGGACGTCGATCCCTTATCAGTAGCGATTCTCATTGGAATGGGTGGAAGTTTCATCACAGTGTGGATGACCAACCAACTCGGTGGCCGTATGGAGGCCTATGTGCAACGCGTTTCTCACAGTTGGGTGCAGTTACCTCAGCGCATCATGATGGTAGTCGGCATTGTAGGCTGTAATTTCTTGGCCTTGAACTTCTTCATGATCAAGGAATATGATAAGGATCTCTTCAAAGTGTTGGAAAACTTACCGGCAATTCCTGAGCCCGTTAAATGGTTTTTCAGACAGCTTTCTACAGAGTTTCGATCTATCATCTCCTTGATGTCGGATATTCCGCAAATCGCCCCACTTTTCTTTACGCTTTCCATCATCTTTTTTGGCTATCTGATTCTAGGCTTGTTTGGATTAGGCAGAATGCAAAAATGGATCGTTTCCATCATTGTCTTTTTTGCTTTGATTTTTATGTTCAAAGAAAATTTTGCCAAGGCGGAACGCAAGAGCCAGGATAGAGATTTGCCCTGGGAATCTTACGAACCTGGTCTTAAAGAAGATCTCCTTCCTGACCACACCTTACACCTTAGGATATAAAGCGGGGGACATTTGCTATGGATGCACTTGAACTTTTGACAGGAAGCTGACTGATCATTAGAAGCTAAGTTCAATGCTATGGCCATTCTCTAACTTATGACGCCTTAACCTATACCGTAGCTTATGCGTCACCTTTTCTTGTTGATTCTTCTCCCCTTCATCTCATCTCAGTTCACGTCCATAGATAAGCCGGAAGCCAGAAATCATCATGCCATCACTTTCGATCGAGCCGATAAAAAGCTGGTTCTATTTGGAGGCAATGGCGATCAAACAAGGTTCTTTGGCGATACCTGGGAATGGGATGGGAATGCCTGGTTACGAAGATCCGTCAAGACTCCTACCGCTAGAAGTAGTCATGCGTTCATTTTTGATCCCTTTACACAAATGAGTCTTCTGATCGGGGGTGTCTCGGACAAAGGACTGGTTGAGGATATGATCTGGGATTGGAATGGGGAAAGTTGGGTCGAGCAAAGCCACCTCAAGCCCTCCTTAAGACATTCTGCAGCCGTAGCGGTGGATGAAAAACGAGGAGTAATATTTCTCTTTTCCGGTTCGGCTAAGGGTTCGGATGAGATGTGGGCTTATCGCAAGGGAAATTGGGAAGCCATACCTGTCCAAGGAAACAAGCCTAGCTCTAGAACTCGTGCCCAAATGGCTTACGATCCTAATCGAGAGACCCTCCTCCTCTTTGGTGGATACGCTAACGGTAATTCTGTGGGAGACACTTGGGAATGGGATGGAGAAAAATGGCAACAATTGAAAGTAGCGGGTCCACCTGCCCGAAACAATCATCTGATGGTTACAGACTTAAAGCGAGGACGCATCGTTCTATTCGGAGGAAAGAGAAGGACGCCGGAGCAGCTTTATCAAGACACCTGGGAATGGGATGGAGAAGCATGGACCAAAGTAATCGAAAGTGGACCAAGTCCAAGGGATATGGCAGCTGGAACTTATGATTATAATCTCCAGCAAGTTGTCTTGCATGGCGGCCGAGACAGCAATCGGAAGGCATTGGGCGATTTTTGGACCTGGGATGGAAAGCAGTGGACTCAAGTCCATTAGTTAAGATAAGTCTCAAATGGACCTTAGTTCCCCATCCCTCCAATCAACTCCCTCATTGTTTGCAATTTCCCGTACTTTTGCCGGATGCAATATTCGACGCACGATCTGAATGACACCATTGTAGCACTGGCCACACCTACGGGCATTGGCGCCATAGGCGTGATTCGCTTATCTGGCAAGGAGGCCATCTCGATCTGTAACGGTGTATTTAAGGGGAAAGACTTGGAAAAACAAGAGAGTCACACCATCCACTTTGGAACGATTAGAGACCGTGAAGATCGGATCATAGATGAGGTGTTGGTGTCCCTTTTTGTAGCTCCAAAGTCTTATACTGGTGAAAATGTCGTAGAAGTCTCCTGTCATGGCTCCAATTACATTATCCAGCAGCTTATCCAACTATTCGTGCAGGAAGGCGCTCGTATGGCCCAGCCTGGTGAATTCACCCTCCGGGCCTTCCTAAATGGCCAAATGGACCTCAGTCAGGCCGAAGCCGTAGCTGATCTAATTGCCTCCAGTTCTGCCTCCTCCCATAATCTGGCCATGCAGCAAATGCGAGGCGGGTTCAGCGATGAAATCCAAAAGTTACGCCAACAACTGCTCGATTTTGCCAGTCTCATCGAACTAGAACTCGATTTCTCCGAAGAAGACGTAGAATTCGCCGATCGCACCGAATTGAAGAATTTGGTCAAGAAGATCCAAACCTATATCCACGCCCTGGTACAATCCTTCGATCTCGGCAACGCCATCAAGCACGGCATCAACACCGTTATCGCTGGCCGTCCCAATGCTGGCAAATCCACCCTCCTCAACGCCCTGTTAAACGAGGACCGAGCCATTGTTTCCGACATCGCCGGCACCACCCGAGATACCATCGAGGAAGTGCTCAATATTGAAGGCATCCAATTTCGCTTAATCGACACCGCTGGCATCCGCGAAGCTAGTGATCAGATCGAAGCCATCGGCGTCGAAAAGACGATGGAAAAAATCAGCCAATCCGCCCTCCTCATCTACGTCTTCGACGTCATCCAAACGCAGCCGGAAGAAGTCCGCCAAGACCTCGCCAAACTGGTCAAGCCTGATATGCATTTGCTCGTCATCGCCAATAAGATGGACTTGAATCCGCATACAAAGTTTGAGCATTATTTTGAGGAGACAGAAGACAGGGGACAGACGACAGACGATTCCGATTTCCTTTCCACTGTTTCAAAAGCTCAGTGGGTACCGATTTCCGCCCTAGAAAAAATGAATATCGGCTTTCTCAAAGAGAAACTCTACCAATCCGTCCTCACCGAGCAAGTCCAGGTCGACAGCACCATCGTGAGCAATGCCCGCCACTTCGAAGCCCTGAAAAAGGCCAGTGAAAGCCTGGACGATGTCCTGCACGCCATGGACTCCGGCATCACCTCAGATTTCGTGGCGATGGATATTCGCAGATCCTTGGCCTTCCTGGGAGAGATCACCGGTGAGATCTCCACGGATGATTTGCTGGGAAATATTTTTGGGAAGTTCTGTATTGGGAAGTAACTATAAATCTCGTCATCACACATACAGCTTGAGCAAATGCTAACAAATGGAATCATCCTTATCATGGCATCAATGGGGCTTGCTCAAGGACTTTTCCTAAGTTTTTACTTATTCTCTCTGAAGAATGGAGATAAAAAAGCGAATGTTCTTTTAGGGTTAATTATACTGGGGCTAACCATGCGAATAGGTAAATCAGTCTTAAATTACTATATCCCCTTGGAAGAATGGCAAAAGAATATAGGGACCTCAGGTATATTCTTCGCCGGTCCAGCTTTATTTCTTTATGGCCTAACGCTGCTTGAAAAAAGAAAAATATTCAGTCGTTCTGATTACCTCCATTTCGTCCCTTTCGGTTGCTTCCTTTTTCTGATTCCATTCGTTCCGAGAAACGGAAACTTCGAATCCTTTTGGAACTACGGGCTTGTCGTATTTTTCTTATTGATTTACTTGATACTTTCTTTTTCCCTGTTACGTAGAAGTCGTACTAGCGCTTCAAAGGAGCTACTGCAATGGTATCGACTAATATTGCTAGGTGCTACCTTAATCTGGTTTTACTATTTAGGTAACCTCTTCGAACTCACTCCCCACTACATTTCAGGCCCTATTTTCTACAGCTTTATGATATACTCCTTTACCTACCTTTTTTTGAATCGTCATAAGTTTAGTTTGGAAAAGTACAGTCATTCAAAAATGGATGCCCGGGGTTCGAAAGAATTGTATCAAAGGATAAAAACACTTTTCGAACTGGAAGAATTTTTTCTACAGGATGGACTCAACCTCCAAGTCGTTGCGGAGAAACTGGGGGTCAACACTAGACTCATTTCTCAGGCCATCAATGAAAATAGACAGCAAAACTTCTCTGAGTTTGTGAACTACCATCGCGTGGAAAAGGCTAAAAAGCTATTGGGAGCACCAGAACACAAAACGGATAAGATTGCCACGATCGCCTATGAAGTGGGTTTTGGCAACGTAACCTCCTTCAATGTCGCCTTTAAGAAGGAAACGGGAATAACTCCTTCCGCCTACCGGAGAAACGTAAATTCCTAATGCTGCTTTTTCTTCCAAAATCGTTTAAAGAAACATGTTCTTTAAAGAACCTTTGTAGCTGATTGTCGATTATTGCTGCCTAATCAAATACTTCATTACAATGACCAAAGCAGCAACCTTTCTTGTTGGATTCGCAATGATCTTCCTACTTGCTTGTGAGCAAAAATCTGCCCACGGGGCAAACCTTGATGCATCCAGAACCCAACAAAACACTGATCAAGTACAACCCCTAGAGGTAGTCAATGCGAGAATGGATTTTTTCAATCAACATGATCTCGCTGCCTTCTTAAAATGCTACCATGAAGATGTCAAAGTTTACACCTATCCATCTAAGTTATTAGGCAAAGGTTCTCAAAGGTTAGCCTCGATTTTTGAAGCTGATTTCAAAGAGAAAAATGTCCATGTAGAAATTATTAATCAGATCACCAATGGAGCGTATGTCATCAACCACGAAATTGTAACTCGCGCTGAAAAGGAAACTAAGTATGTCTCTATCTATGAGGTGAAAAATGGATTAATTACAAGCGTGCGCTTTGTGCGGGATTGATAATCAAAGAAACGTGAAATCTGATAGAATCTGTCTGGTGTTCCCTTGTTGTTGCATGTCAAATTGACGAGGGTGGCACCAGGACTAGCCTTACATTGAGTCAAAGCTCTTCAACAGTCCTCTAGCTACCTATTCCTTCCAATACACCTATTTTGGGGTTTAGATGAGGTTCCATAAATAGAGCTACCTACATTAGCATATTAAGAGAGATTTACTGGTGAATATCCCTGAGCAGTTTGCATTCGCAAATAAGCCTCCATTCCAACTAATAACCCGGATTTTGCCTCAATACATCCACCCCCTGCAAATCAATCTCCGCCTGAGGAATAGGCAGATACTCACTTTTCCCTGCGGTAAAATCAGCTCCTGCAAAAGGTGGTTTTAAAAATTGGTCTTCATGTTGCAGATAGGCATCCAGTTCCGCCTTGGCGATACCCCAACGCACCAAATCGTAAAAGCGATGTCCCTCGCCTGAGAGTTCTAGTTTTCGTTCTAGACGAACAGCCCTCCTTCCGGCGGCCTGGTTGGCAAAAGGCGGATAAATTGCCATAACATAACGAGCTTCAGCCTCGGGTAAAGGAGAATTCATTGCGCGAATTCTTACTCGATTAATGTATTCTCGCGCTTGATCCAGATTGTTGAGTTCTATTTCCGCTTCGGCAGCCATCAACAGAACATCGGCAAAACGGATCAGATTATAGTTTACGGCAGTGTAACCTCGGGTCCAACCCGACACATCATTTTCAACCCCTACTCCCTCTTTATAGTAACTGAACTTCTTGGGGGAATAAGGACCGCTATAGGGTTGAGCTCGAACCCAGGTGGCACCAGGGTGTAAACCCCAGTCTAGATACGGAATACCCCTGCGGCCTATCGCATGATCTAATCTAGGATCGATATTTCCAGCATCAGGCGTAAAAGTATCTAAGGCCGTAAGTCCTAGGTCCGTTTTCAAGGCATGGTTAGCCTCATTGTAGGTGCGGCCGGGTAAAGGTAAACCAGCCGCATCGGTACGAAAGGAATTAGCTAAGTCTAGGCTTGGTGCAAAGAAGCCGCAACAGCCGCCGGGAACATCTTGCCCACCCATCGGAAAATTCAAAAGCATAGCTGGGTTCGCATTGGTCAAAGCTCCAGTTCCAACAGCGGCTTGAACCGCAAAGACTGATTCTTCATTATTATCATGAGTGGATCTAAAGATATCGGCGTAGTATGGCAACAAGCCATAGGGTTTGCCCCCAGCCGTTACACCTTTAGTGATGGCTTGATCCAAGAGCAATTGAGCTGCAGAATATTTATTTTGAAACAGATAGGCTTTGGCCAAATAGATACCCGCTGCCCACTTGTTTGCCCGACCAATCGCTGCTTGTATTTCTGGTAAATGATCAAAAGCAAATTGAAAATCTGCCTCAATAAAAGGCCAAAGATCTTGATCATTTTGGATAGGCGTCACTTCATCCCAATACTCATCCACATAAGGCGTATTGTTAAAATTCTTCTTCAAATCGAAGTAGAAATGTCCCCTTAAGAAACGAGCCTCGGCCTCTATCCTGATTTTATCCGCTTCGGATACATTTTGCTGAGCCACAAGCAGCAAACGCAATGTCCCATTCGCTCGAGCGATACCTTCATAAAGCACCCTGTACTTCCATAACAAAGCCTGATTGCTGGGCTGCACAGCAAAGGTCTGTATTTCGTTAATGAAAGGGGCATCTCCTTCCTCTGAGCCTTTATTAGCATCACCACCGCGTATGGAACCCCATATCCAATTAGTCGCGCCAGAAAAAGGATCTGCTCGGCCTAGCAACATGCTGTATGCACCAATTAAGGTCCCTTCGATTCCTTCTAAAGATGATAACTCGGTCGAGCCCAGCGAACCGGTGGGAGCCACGTCCAGAAAACTATCTTTGCACGCCATTAGGACGAAAGCCAGGATGCACACCAGACTGATATAAGTATTAGTTTTTTGCATGATTGTTAATTTTGAATTCGCCAAGGCTTCTTGTTCTATAAATCCAGATTTACACCAAATACCCAATTGCTCGTCATCGGGTAATTGCCCTGATCTACGCCAAAGTTCGTGTCTCTCCAACCGCCTACACTTGGATCTAAACCACTGTATCTCGTAATGGTAAAAGCATTGTTGACTGATACGTATAATCTGAATTTTTCTAGCCCCCATTTGCCGATGGTTGCTTTCGGCATCAGATAGGACAAAGTGATGTTTTGCATTCTGAAATAAGAGCCGTCCTCTACGTAATAGGAATTGGATTCGGTATTGGTACTAAAATTAGAGACGTTCTCAAATATCGGGATTTCCCCTCTCGGGTTATCAAAGGTCCAGGATTCCTTCACACGCTCAGCAATGGCCGAGCCAGCAGTATAAAAGTCGGTAACACGCTTAGAAAGATTATACACTTCATTCCCAATGGAAGCAAAGGAATAGGCTTCCAATTTCCAATTTCGAAAGCCTAGCCTTACGGCAAACCCACCTGTAAAGTCTGCAATAGGATTCCCCAGCTTGGTACGATCTTGTTGATCGATCACACCATCTGCATTGATATCACGGTATCGAAAACGTCCTGGTGCGGCTCCATCCTGTGTGGCTGCAGCATCGACTTCGGCCTGGTCTTGAAACAAGCCCTGTACCTCAAAGCCATAAAAGGTAGACAATGGTTGTCCTACCTGATTGAGAATCGGCCGAATACTTCCGTAGACACTACTGCGATTGGGCAAGTTTTCAATGCCTGGCGCCAGGGTTACGATCTCATTGTGCAAAAAACTGCCATTAAGAGTGATCTGATACCTTATTCCATTGGTTCGCCCCTTGGAAGTAACCGTAAAGTCAATCCCTTCATTCAGCATTTCCCCTACATTGACAAAGGGGTCTGCAGCAAAAAAGCCACTCTGCACCGTTACGGGCATCCGAAATAAGAGATCTTTTGTGCGCTTTCGCCAAAACTCTACGCCTAGGTCAAGTCTACCGTTAAACAGTAGCATGTCCAAGCCAATATTTGCCGTAATAGCCTGTTCCCATTTGGCAGTAGGATTACCAATGCGGGTTCGATAAAAACCTTCCACTGTACTGGTATTAGTGCCGTCAATATCATAGCTGGAAGCCTCCAGACTGGAACTAAATAGACTGTATTGATTGTTCGGATCTACATTATTGGAGTTACCCATGACACCAAAGCCTCCTCGCAATTTTATATCATCAATGAAAGTAAATTTTTGCATAAATCGCTCTGACGAAATCCGCCAGGCGGCAGAAAACGCGGGAAAGAATCCATAGCGATTATTTTGACCAAAGCGAGAAGAACCATCCCGACGAAGCACTGCAGATACCATGTACTTATCGGCATAGTCATAATTTATCCGGCTGAAATAAGAAGCAAACCTCACGCCATTAAAAGGGGCTCCTTCGACCGTACGGTTGGATAGGGTAGTTAATCCAATGTAGTCAACATTTTCAGAAAAGGGGTCAAGACCGAAGCCACTAATCGTAAAACCAGATCCTTGATCCAATACTTCTTGCCCCAGCAATAAGTCCACAGTATTATACCCTATAGTCTTCCTGAAATTGGCTGTGCTCGTCCAGACCCATTGGGAAGTATAGCTTGAAAATTGACTAAAGGCAGGGGTTATTCGCTTGTTGATACTATGGTAAGTCGTTTTTAGGTACTCGCGGCTATTAGCTGTACTGAACTGTCCACCAAAACTGCTCCGCAAAATTAATCCTTTGATCGGCTCTAATTCGATATAAAAGTTTCCAAAGGCTTGGACAGTAAAGTCTCGATTATCCTTTAAATTTTCCGCGTCTGCCAATGGGTTAGACCAGTTGACCCCAACCCCTGGAGCCGCGTTACCAGCATAACCGCCAAACTCATCATAAACGGGGATGATCGGATTGGTTAAACTGCTATTTACAAATGTCCAGGTGTCCGCAGAACCTATTCCACCAGCTGCTCCTTCAAGTAGTCTAGTTGAGCGATAGGTTCCTTGGAAATTTTCTCCAATCTTTAAGAATGGTAGGAGGTCAAATGCTGTGTTGACCCGAAAAGAATAACGGGAAAACTGCTGGTTCCTGACGATCCCCTCCTGTTCTTGCATCCCAACTCCCACATAATACTGGCTGGCTGCTCCGGCGCCTGAGATACCTAGATGATGACGTTTCAGCAAGGCATTGCGCATCACCACATCATACCAGTCAGTACCTTCTTTATTAGCTTTTACTACCTGATAGATAGGGCCTGCATCATGATCAATGTTATACAACTGACGTTGTGTCGCTAAATCAACCGACCCTATCACACCTGCCTCTTGCCCTACCAACAGATAATCAGGTAATACAGGCGTAGCTCCATCGCCATACTGGGGGTGAGAAAACTCGGGTATTTCCCCTCGGGAAATCGCTGCATTTCTTATAGCCGCCCAGGTCCAGTCTGCCTGGTCCTGTGAGTTCATCATAGAGAGTCCAGCCCCAGGAGTTGTTAGCCCGAACATACCATCATAACTGATTGTCAATTCTTGCTGTGTCCTTTTCCCTTTTTTGGTGGTATAAACAATCACTCCTCCGGCTGCTCGAGCTCCATAAATAGAAGCAGCCGTTGCGTCCTTCAGAATTGTCACACTAGCAACATCCCCTGGAGTAAGGAAATCTACAGAATTAACGGGTACTCCATCCACAATGTAAAGCGGTTCATTCCCTCCCAAAGCCCCATACCCCCTTACTCTTACTTGACTAGTCGTCCCAGGTTGTCCATTGGTTATCACAGTCACCCCCGCCACTCGCCCTTGTAGCTGTTGCTCGATATTTCCAGATGGAGCAACCTGTATATCCCTAGCCGGAACCGTGGAGACGGAGCCTGGGATTTTTCTTCGAGCATCGACAGAATATCCCGTGACTACAACTTCTTCCATGAGCAGTCCTGAAACCAAGTTGATGGAAAGATTGGTAGCGGCACCAATCACGATCTCTTGTCTTGTATAACCAATGAAAGAGCAAATGATGACATCTCCCTCGCTTGCAAACAGCATAAATCTTCCCTCCTGATCGGTGGTCGTGCCTGTGCTTGTACCGGAAATCAAGACGGAGACTCCAACTAAGGGTTCCTTCGTTTCACTATCCTTAATGACCCCACTTACTTGGGTGAAAATGGAAGTAGAAGAGACAAGTAAACAAAAGAGACCAAGTGCTATTGACCGCCACTTGGGCGAAAAATTGAATGTTGATTTTCCCATGGGTCAGAGTTAAAACTTAGTTGTAATTAGCGGAGAGCAGTAAGGGCTTACATGTATGAGATAGCTCAAGTTAGTGAAACTATAATTACAATACCTACCATCACTCCATTTCCTCGGAAAAGTCAAAATCAAGACCTTGAGACATATAAGTATCTGATTTTCAAACCAATGCCAATCACCCTTCGCTACCCCTGCAACGATATCTAATGTTTTTTCCCACTGAACCACCCTTTTCACCAAGGCTTCGGAACAAATTCAGTACCACACTAAAGCCTTTGGAACAATATCTAATTCACCATCCCCCCGTGGCCTGCACCTTTGTCATGACTTCAGCGCTGAAGGATTTCTCAACCATAAAATCCTTCAAATCATGGCAAACTTTAAACTATACATCGCTCTCTTCTTAATGGTATCCTTTAATAATATCCTGCTAGGGTCTTATGCTACTATTCCCTTCCAGGTCGAGGGCAAACTAATCATCATAGAGGCAATTGTAGACGGACAGAAAGGCAACTTCATCTTAGACACTGGAATTTCCGAGCTGCTTCTGAATAACAGATATTATGTAGGACATCAATCCTCAAAGCATTACTATGGCTTAAACGGCCAAGGAGGTACTATGGAACTAGGCCGTCCTACCGTCCAAATCGGAGAACAGAGCTGGGGAAGAGTATATGCTCAGATCGTACCGATGGTAGCCATAGAACGTTCGAAGGGCATTCGTATACATGGCCTATTAGGTACGGAAGTGTTCAAGAAACATACCTTAATGATTGATTATCGCAAACGTGAACTTCGGTTGTACCCCTTAGATCGCAATGGTGAAAACAGCTCTTTTGCACAAGGGCCCCTGCCGGATGAAGTACTGACCTTCAAATACAAAGGAGGAACCCCCCTCATTAATCTTCGTGTTGGCGACAAGAAACTGAAGCTGGCCGTAGACACTGGAGCAGAGGTCAATCTTTTCGCCAACAAATATCTGGAGCAGTTGGCATCTTTCATCAAGCGTCGCCGTCAGCAGCGCTTCCACGGCTTCGGCAATAAGGGTCAGAAGACAACTTTTGCAAGCCTTTCCGGGGTGCAAACTACGCTAGGGGAAGTAGCGGAAATGAATACCGCCTTTGCCAATCTTGACCACTATAACCGACATGTGGTTGGGCCTAAGACTGATGGTATCATAGGTTATGAATTCCTGCAACAATTCCGCGTGGCATTTAACTTTAAGAAGCGTGAAGTGTATCTCTGGGAGAAAGAAGATAGATTATTCGTGAGCACCGATAAATAGGTTTGGAGGAGGAGGGTAAGGTGGTCCGACCGCATGCAACGGTGAGCATCAAGCTATCCTCTGGGCGCCTTGTAAAAACTCGGTGCCCTGCCAAACTCCTTCGTGAATTCCTGGGTGAAATGACTGGGGTTATCATACCCAATGGCGTACCCGACTTCCGATACGTTCAACTCGCTCTGTTGTAGGAGTTCTTTCGCCCGTTGCATACGGATCATACGGATCACCTGGGTGGTTGTCTTTCCCGTCAGGGCCTTGAGCTTGCGGTGAAGTTGTGACCGACTAACCCCCATCTCTCTACATAAATAAGGGATAGTGAACTCTCCATCTTCCAACAGAGATAAGATGGCTTCCTTTAGCTCTTGTACATAGCTATCTTGCTGGGCTTCTATTGGAGTAGTGGGTATGCCCAGGGGGGTAAGCGTACTGTAACGCGCGCTAAGCTGCTGCCGAATTTCAATCAGCTTCCGCAAGCGCACTTCTAGCTCTTTCTTTTCAAAAGGCTTGGATAGGTAGGCATCCGCGCCTTGTTCCAAGCCTTCCAAGCGGGAATCCAAATCCGCCTTAGCAGTTAGTAGAATGATTGGGATGTGGCTGGTGCGCACATCTTTTTTCAGGGTTGCTACCACTTCAAAACCATCTTTTTCAGGCATCATCACATCACTGATGATGATGTCGGGTACTAGATTTATAGCTTTTTCAATCCCCTCTAGGCCATTCCTTGCCTTTTCTAAACGATACTGCCCTTGAAGACAGGCAGAGAGATATTGTAAGACATCCTTATTGTCTTCGACTAATAGGGCTAAGGGCAAATCTGTATTTTCTATCATTGTCTCAGCTGCCAATGTTGATCCCTCAGGTATCAAGTCCACCATTGGCTTGAAGGACGGAGTGTCTGATATGGCAGTCCTCTGCTCTGCTTTCCTGCTTATTGGTAGAAAAATCGTAAATGCTGTACCCTCTTCTTCTTGACTTTCCACTTCGATCCTTCCCCCCAATAATTTGACCAACTCCTTCGTCAACGCCAAGCCAATACCAGTGCCCTCACCTTTCCGGGTACTGGAATCGTCTACTTGATAGAACCGGTCAAAAATATGTGGTAATTGGTCCGCTGGAATCCCCATTCCGTTATCCTTTACCTTCAACTCCAAATTAGCCCCATGCTCCGGGTCTAGTGATTCTGATACGGTGATGTAGATGTCTCCACCCTCCGGAGTAAACTTGATCCCATTTCCTACTAGATTTAAGAAAATCGTCTGGATTTTCTCTGGATCAAAGTCCATCTGCACTGCTCGTACTCCTGGTAAAAAGTGCAAGCGAATGTCTTTGCTTTCGGCATACGAATGCATGGACTCTGCAAGGTATTTGAGGAATCGAACAATGTCGTCCTGAATGAAGTGAATGGGTAGATTTCCTCCCTCTAGTTTGGAAAGGTCTAACATTTGGTTGATCAATCCCAGCAATTGCCCACTGTTGCGTTTGATCATTGAGAGGCCTCTGCGGAACCAGTCCTCGGGGTTTTCCAGTATCTGATCAGCCATACCGGAAATCACGGTAAGCGGGGTTCGGAATTCATGCGTAATGTTGGTATACAACTGGGTCTTCACCTGGTCCAGTTCCTTTAATCGTTCAGCCTCCTGCTGTTCTAGTTGAAGTTGATGCTCTAGCAACCACTGTCTTCTACGATAGGCCGACCAGCCATAAAAAATAGCCGCCAGTAAAAAGCCAAAACCAAGGTAAGCCCACCAGGTTTGCCACCAGGGAGAACGAACAACAAATGATATGGAAGTCCCATTTCCCGTCCAAATACCATCACTATTAGCCGCCTTCACTTGAAAAGTATATCGCCCCGGATCCAGATTAGTATAGCGGGCAGAACGTTGGTTGCCGCCATTGATCCACTTATCGTCATAAGGAATCAGCTTATATTGGTATTTATTGTTTAAAGGATCACTGTAATGCAAGCCTACAAATGCAAAATGGAAATCGTTTTGTTGGTGGGGCACTGTAATCTGATCTTCTTCATCTTTCGGTAATTCAAAGGGTTCACCTGACACTTCTAGACCGGTTATCAGAACTTCTGGGGGAAACGGACTACCTTTTACCTCATCTGCATAAAAAGCATACATCCCTGAATTTCCACCAAAAAACAATTGACCATCCTTGCCTTGAAATGCAGTACGAAAAACAGGGTCCTCAGGTAAGCCGGTTCGGTCAAATTGCTTTGACACCGGATCAAATTTCACCAAACCCGATAGGGTCGCAACCCATAAGATGCCATTGGAGTCTTTCCTAAAGTTAGCTACTTCATTAGCAGGTAGCCCGTCGCCTATCGTATACTGTTCAATACTGCCATCAGCGTGATTGTAATGCAATAATCCCTTGTCAAAGGTTGCCATCCAAAACTCATCTTTGGTTTCTTCCAAGATTGCCATGGCTTGATACCCTCGCAGGAACGGGTCAAAGCTATCTGTCCTTCGATTGTATCGATATAAGGTTTTATGGGTAAAATCAAGAGCCCAAAGTGTTTCTCCATTGATATCATCAGGCATAAAGATTCTAGAATCCTCCTTGGATTCGCTAAAGGCATATCGTTTGAAAGACTCATTTTGCTTATCGAAACGAAGTAATTCGTCATGCCTGATCGCTAGCCACAAGTAACCCGCTTGAACCTCGGAAATGGCATAAACTGTATGGCTAAAATCGCTTGTATCATCCCTCTGTATATCATAGTGAATGAATTGATTGGTTTGACGGTTCAAGCGTGCCAGTCCACCGTCCCCGTTTTCTCCAATGGTCTGGATACCTCCTGTTCCCAGTCCTACCCAGATCGTCCCATCTTCATCTTCATACACTGCACGGACGGAATTGTTAGCAATGCTGCCCTTGTTCCGTTCGTCGTGTAGGAATGAAGTGATAGCACCCGTTTTAATATTCAGCTTATGGAGGCCTTCTTTAAAAGTGCTGAGCCAAAAAATGCCTGGCTCTATCTTCGATTGACAGCTTTGTTCTACAGATTTTAAGGCTGGATAAAAACTAAATTTTCGGGCAAACGCATCCAATTTCCAAAGGCCCTCACCTCCATTAAGGTAGGTCAACCATAAATGACCTTGCCGGTCCTCATACAGCGTCCAAAGCCAACTAAATCCTCCTTTTGAAGGATTGATGAAGCTTAATTTTTCTTCCTGCGAATTAAAGTGGTTAAGGCCAACGCCCAAGGTACCGACCCAATAATCGCCGCGCTGATCTTGATGAATGATTTGTACAAAGGGACCATCTCCAAATCCAACTACCTCGTCACAGGGTGCATGGAGTGCATGAGGATTATTAGCATCCGGAAGCATCCTCGTAAAATCTTCCGTATCCGGATTAAATTGATGAAGACCACATTGATAGGTACCGACCCAAATCTTCCCTTCTTCATCTTCCAAAAGGGCACTTACCCTATTATCCAGCAAACTATTCGAGTCTAAGGGATCATGTTTAAATCGCTTGACCTCACCGGTTGAAGGCTTAAATCGAATCAACCCACCACCATATTCAGGTAAGCCATAGCCCGTACCAATCCAAATGTTTCCATTCTGATCTGCCAATAACACACGCACAATATCTTTGGTAAGGGAATTAGGATCCGCTGGATCATCCAGATAGCGAATGAATTGATCATTAACCCTATCATATCGATATAGGCCTCCCCCCTGCTGTCCTACCCATAAGTTCTGGTCCTGATCTTCCGTAAAAACCTGGACAATAGTCGATAGTAGCCCTCCTGGTGTCAGGTCATTCGGTTCAAAGAAATAATGTTTAAAACAATCACAGTCGGCCACGTACCTGCTTACTCCTTCTGACATGCCTATCCAAAAGGAGCCGCTTTGGTCAACATAAAATCCTTCTGTGCCACCGGGCAATAGTGATGTCGTATCGTCGGGAATATGTTTATAGACTTTGACCTCATATCCATTATACTTGAGCAGTCTTCCCTTATTCGTATTTATCCAAAGAAACCCATCCTCATCCTGGATTAGGTCTTTGAAGAGCGATATTTTTTCGCCATTTACTTCTAGATGAACTTCTTCAAAACCAATAGACGAAACTTGGGCCAGTAGAACAGCACCAGGAAGGAAACAACATAGGCATACACTCACTAAACTCAACTTTGCCACTCTAGGGAAAGAAAAACCGACACGGGTCCAATGATTTGATTTAGTTTCTAACATGACTATTTTTAGCTGCGGCGCGGTTCAAGAATGGTCATGAAAAATAAGTATGGCCTTAACAGTAGGCACAATTGGATGAATATACAAAAAAACCGCTATCGGGCTGGATGTGACTTGGAGTCAGACTGCATTAGAACCATCCACACCTCAGCAAAAAACCACCTGATTATTAGCACTTTACCTCCTTTTTTCTTACCTTCAGTACGTACGTCTCATAGTACTCCTACCAAAAACAAGCCTCACACATTCATTCAGTGAGGAGTTCACAGCAATGTTGAAACTGATTTTGGCCCTGCTTGGAATGTCTGCTATTTCAGCACATTCATATCATTTCAACTTTTCCCAACCTATCAAATATGAGTACTATGAAAAAAAATCTCAATCTCGGCGTATTGATCCCTTTCTTGCTGCTAGCCTTCACCGTTCACCTACAAGCGCAAGATAATCCCGTATCCTACAAGGATGTAGTCGTAGAAAACCCTGAACCTGAAGTCGACATGAAGGTCGTGGTCGACTATGTGAATTTCTGCGTAAATGGCAAATTGGATGAGCTCAAGGCCATTCTGTCTGACAACTACATAGCCTACGGCCCAGGTCCGAAAGACTCCGTCAACACGGAACAGTTAATCAACCAGTGGAAAGAAAACTATAAGGTACAATCCAATAGAAAGGTAAATCAAATCACTCAGACTTTCCGGGTATTATCCGGTAACCTCCAGGGAGATTGGGTAAACCTCTGGGGGACCTATAGTTTTACACAAAATGGCAAGGACCTATCCCTTCCCTTTCAGCTAACCGCGCAGGTTAAAGATGGTAAATTAGAAAGAAGTACCATTTATTATGATCAGGTACCCGTTCTACTGGAGCTGGGCTTTACTATCACGCCTCCAAAATAGAAGTTCAATGAACCAAATTATTGGTTAACAACAGATTAAAGTGGCCTAAGACTTGAACAAATTCTTGGGCCACTACTTGAATCAAAGAACACGAAAATAGCTTTAGGAACACTCCCCGCGTCTATTCCCAGCTTAGCATTACCCATCTCATATCTCTGGCCTAAAGCAAGCGACAAGCAATTCATGATTGAACAACTATCAACTTACCCGCACCATATACCTCACTATTCACCCCCAAAAGACAGCGGCTAAAACGGCTCCTCCACAGATAAACCCTATCATCAACCAATTGCTACCTAGAAAATACTGCTATTCTGTTAAATCAGAATCTCTTCAGCATTCCTTTTGAACTCTATCTCTGCTAAAGCATTTTATTTAGAGTCTTAAATAGTAAGTACTACATAAATGGACATTACAAAAAATCACCTACAAGTCACCTTGACCCTCTTTTGCCTATCCTTAATTTTCCTCTTACCAGCTTGTTCCAAAACTGACGAGAAAAAGGCGGAACCCAAGACTGCAGCAGCGGCGGCAGCACCTCCCAAAGCAAGGGCTCTACCTGTGCAAGGGCTGGTCGTGGAATCCAGGACTTTGGAAAAGAGCATTGGGGCCACCGGAAGTCTCATCGCCTATGAAGCAGTAGATATACGCCCCGAGCGCACTGGTAAATTGATGCAACTCAACTTCAACGAATCCTCCTTTGTAAAGAAAGGAAGATTGTTGGCCAAGATTGACGACAAGGAGCTCCAAGCGGAACGCAAACGCCTGGAAGTGAGTTTGGATCTAGCGGAAAAAGAAGTAACGCGGGGCAATGAATTGCTAAAGATCCAAGGGGTAAGTGCAGAAGAGATGGATCGGCTGAACAATCGCGTGGAGGCGATCAAAGCTGAAATGGCCGTGCTCGATGTCCAGATAGAAAAGTCAAATATTGTAGCTCCTTTCTCTGGACTGGTTGGCTTACGCCAAAAAAGCCTTGGCGCCTACGTCACCCCTAACGATATCATTGTGGATCTCAAGCAAGTGAATCCCTTGAAATTGGAGTTTGAGGTGCCAGAGAAATACATCAGCCAGGTCCGGGCCAACCAGGCCCTTAGCTTCACCGTTGTGGGCTTCGATCAAACTTTTCGCGCTAAAGTGTACGCTACTGATTCTGAAATCGCTCCTGAAACGCGCACTTTCCGAGTTCGAGCTACCTGCGCCAACCCAGGCAATCGACTAAAGCCTGGCCAGTTTGCCAAGGTAAACCTAGTCACTGATAAAAATAATGAAGCTATCATGGTGCCAACCGATGCTGTTATTCCGGTCCTGGACGGCAAGCAAGTGTTTGTCTATAAAGGAGGGAAGGCCGTAGCAACGCCAGTAATTGTGGAGGATCGGCGAGCACAACTGGTAGAGGTTACTACTGGGGTTTCTCAAGGAGATACCATCATTGTGAGCGCATTAATGTCACTCACCAATGGTGCGCCAGTGAAAATTCAGGAATTAGTTGAACCCGTAAATGATCTTGCAGAATGAGTTTATCATCCACTAGTATCGAACGACCGGTGCTGGCAACGGTCATTTCTATTGTCATTATTCTATTTGGCGCCATTGGTTACACCTACCTAGGCGTAAGGGAGTATCCGGTAGTGGACCCACCGATTGTATCCGTTTCTACTAGCTATGTGGGTGCCAACGCCCAGGTGATTGAATCCCAAATCACGGAGCCACTGGAAGAGACGGTCAATGGTATTGCGGGAATCCGCTCTTTATCTTCCATTAGTGCCGATGGTCGAAGTACGATTACGGTTGAATTCGAAATTGGGACCGACCTGGAAGCTGCCGCTAATGATGTCCGCGATAAGGTCTCTCAAGCACAAAGAAGACTTCCTCCCGACGCTGACCCGCCCACTGTTTCCAAATCAGATGCCAATGCAGGGACTTTAATGGCCTTGACCATCCAGAGTGAAAATCGAGACCTACTTAGTCTTACCGAATTAGCCAATAATATCTTTAAGGAACGCCTGCAGACTGTAGCTGGCGTGTCCAATATCAGAATTTGGGGATCGAAGGAGTATGCGATGCGGATCGAGATGGACCCCAACAAGCTCTCCGCCTACGGCCTAACACCACTGGATGTGCGGACGGCTTTACAACAGCAAAATCTGGAATTACCTACTGGGAAAATCGAAGGCAATCGGACAGAGTTGACCATCAGAACTTTTGGCCGCTTGACTACCCCCGAGGAGTTTTCCGAAATGGTAGTTAGAGAAAGGGATGGCGTGATCGTGCAATTGAAAGATGTGGCTAACGTGGCTCTTAGACCACGGAATCTTAACACGTCTTTACGTGGGAAAGGCGTTATTAAGATGGTCGGCTGTGCCATTACGCCCCTACCTGGCTCCAATCTGATTGATATAGCGGATGCGGTGTATGTGAGAGTGGAACAAATCAAGAAGGACTTACCGCCAGATCTTAAGGTAGGTTATGCCTTTGACAATACACGATCGGTACGAAAGGCCGTGAATGAGGTGCAAGATACCATCATGATCGCCTTCGGCTTAGTAGTGATTGTCATCTTCCTGTTCTTACGGAATTGGCGCACTACCTTGATTCCAGTCATCACCATTCCGATTTCTTTGATCGGCACCTTCTTTGTGATGTACATTTTTGACTTTTCTATCAATGTACTTACGCTATTAGGTATTGTATTAGCGACAGGACTGGTGGTGGATGATGCCATTGTAATGATGGAGAATATCTACCGACGGATTGAACAGGGAGTGGAACCCATTAAGGCCGGTTTTGAAGGAGCGAAAGAGATCTATTTTGCCATTATTGCAACTAGTATCACCCTGGTGGCCGTGTTCTTGCCCATCATCTTCCTGCAAGGATTGACGGGTCGGTTATTCCGTGAATTTGGCATTGTGGTGTCGGGGGCCATTGTGATTTCCACCTTGGTATCGCTGACTTTAACCCCGATGCTGAGTGCTCGTTTTTTGAGGAAAAGCCGTCGACAGTCCGCCTTATTTAGGTTTACTGAAAATATACTGGAAGGAATTAACCATTTATACAATGCTAGTCTAAAAGGCTTTTTGAAAATCAGGTGGCTGGCATGGCCGCTGTCCGCAGCTTGTATTGCGGCCATTTATTACATCATCCAGCTGCTACCTACAGAGATTGCCCCCTTAGAAGACAAGAGCTCTTTCCGGGTTTTTGCAACAGCTCCCGAAGGAACCACCTTTGAAGTCATGGACAATTATATGACGGATCTGCTGGATATTTTGGATACCATTCCAGAGGCGAGGGCATACATTTCTGTTACCTCTCCTGGTTTTGGATCTAGTACTGCTGCCAACTCCGGCTTTGTCTTTTTCACCGTGGTGGAACCCGATGAAAGAGAAAGAAGTCAATCCGAAATTGTGCAATCCCTATACCCAAAAGTTAGGGGCTTGAATTATGCGCGGGCCATTATCACCCAACGGCAAACGATAGAGGTGGGACGCAGATTTAGAGGCCTTCCCGTACAATATGTAATTCAGGCACCAGATTTTGATCGCTTGAAGGAGGCACTTCCACGCTTTGTAGAAGAGGCTGAAAAGAATCCAGCTTTCTCCGTGGTTGACTTGGATTTAAAATTCAACAAACCTGAATTACATATCGAAATTGATCGAGAACGAGCTAGAAGTCTAGGTGTAACGGTACGTGATATAGCGGAAACTTTGCAGCTATTTTATAGTGGACAGCGATTTGGCTATTTCATTAAAAATGGAAAGCAATACGAGGTAGTGGGAGAAGCGTCTCGGCAATACCGCAATGATCCAGGTGATCTCGCGGGAATCTATGTTCGTAATCGAGATGGAGAGTTGATTCAGCTCTCCAACCTGGTGTACTTTAGCGAAGAATCTAACCCACCGACGCTCTATCGCTATAATAGATATATCTCTGCTACCGTATCCGCTGGTTTGGCGGATGGCTACACCATAGGGGATGGCATCGAAGCCATGGATCAGGTTAAAAGAGAGGTACTAGATGAATCCTTTAGCTCTGCTTTGTCTGGGGCTTCCAAAGACTTTGTAGAAAGTTCAGGGGGGCTATACTTCGCCTTCTTTTTAGCATTGATCCTAATCTATTTGGCCTTGTCAGCCCAGTTTGAGAGCTTCCTTGATCCATTGGTCATTATGTTTACTGTGCCACTGGCCATTACTGGTGCGTTGCTTGCCCTCTGGATGGGCGGACATACCATCAATATCTTTAGTCAGATTGGCGTAATCGTATTGATTGGAATCGTTACCAAGAATGGAATTTTGATTGTGGAATTCGCCAATCAAAAGATGGAAGCAGGGCTTACAGCCAGAACCGCGGTACTAGAAGCAGCTACCCTACGATTACGGCCCATTCTGATGACTAGTATGGCCACTATACTCGGGGTACTGCCCATCGCCATGGCCTTTGGATCTGCCTCTACCAGTCGCATCCCCATGGGAGTCGCCATCATTGGAGGGCTAATTTTCTCGCTCTTCCTTACATTGTACGTTATACCATCTATCTACACCTATTTTAAGCGAAAATCATGAAGTGGAGTCGATTAGGTTTACTTTTTCCAGCTGTTTTACTATGCTTTCCTGTCTTTGGACAGGACTTATTGACGCTGAAAGAGGCCATTGAAGTGGGCTTGGAAAACAACTATGGCATTAAGATTCGTAGAAATCAAGAAGCCATTGCCGCAAATAACAACAATAAGGGGAATGCAGGTATGCTACCGACCGTCAACACTAATGGAACGGTATCCTACACGAGTAATAATACAAGACAAAAGTTTTTCTCTGGGGATGAACGATCGGGAACAGGTGCAGGGAATACGAATCTCCGGCTAGGGGCATCCCTAAACTGGACAGCTTTCGATGGTTTCCAGATGTATGCACGTAAGGAAAGATTGGAGTTAGATCAAGTACAAAGCAAGGTGTTTACCAAGCAAGCCATGCAAGATCTAGTGTCTCAAATACAGACACTTTATTACGGGCTAGTACGGATTAATCAGCAGATCGATATCACTCAGCAATCCATTACTCTAAATGAAGATTTAAGAAACCTAGCATCTGGCAAGCTCCAGATTGGTACGGGGACGAACCTGGAAGTCCTTCAAACGCGAAACCGGGTAAATACGGATAGTTCTACCCTCTTAAACTTAGAGAATACCTTTCGGCAGAACCAGATCGCAATGAACCGACTCATGGGTAGGACGGTAACTATCGAATTTACGGTCCCATTGGACATTCCAGAAACGCTCCTTCCACAGCTACAAGAACTTTCTGCCTTGGCCGTAGAGCAAAATTACGATATGCGCTTGCTAAAACTGGATGAGCAAATCGCATTGACGCAAATTCGCGAAGCTCGATCCGCCCTCTACCCTACCGTTTCTGTGAACCTGGGTTACAATTACAATTTCTCCCGTGCAGAAGTTGGTTTCCTACTTTCTAATCGCACCTTTGGCCCGACTGGTGGCCTCAGTTTCAACTACGACCTTTTCCCCGGAAGGAATATCCGCAGAGACATCGACAATGCGACCATTTTGCAAGAAAACATCCAATTGACACAAGCCGATCTAAAGCAAAATATCGAAGCTTCCCTCTCCGAACAATATCAAAACTATCAGGCCTTGGTCGGCTTAGAAGCTGTAGAACGCAAGAGTCTAGAAATCGCGGCACAAAACACCGCCCTCTCCCGGCAGCTTTACCGCTCCGGCCGCGCCACCAACTTCGATGTACGCGAAGCCATCCTCTCCGAAACACAAATTAAGGACCGCATTAGTGAAGTGATCTTCCGAAAGAAGTTGACGGAGATTGAGATTAAAAGATTGGCGGGAATTCCGATGGAGGGGGTGGAGTAAGTATACAGGAGTTCATGAGGTGGCCATCATTAGAATAGTTCCACTTCTTGATTCTCCCCTATAAAAAGAGATTTTCGCTTCATACCAAGCAAGTCCTTTTAGGCCTATATCAGTAATTTTCATACGATTATCAGCAATTACCATAACTTATTGAGCTTATTAAAGTTGATTTTTGCTATCAAGTTTTAACATCTAGAAATTATTTAGAAATGAAACATGATCACGTAGCAATCCTTACCAGTGACTTTGAAAAGCTAACTTCATGGTACACTCAAAAACTTGGTTTGGAAATCACTAAGGAATGGACAGTGGAATTCATGCCCGGAATGCGTCTTGCATACTTAGGCAAAAACGACTTTAAGATAGAAATCATTGGGAATATCCCTGCTTTAGGATCATCAGGTAAAAGTTTAAACCCGATGGAAAACCTTAATCCTGGGTACAATCATTTTGGAATTAAAGTTGAAAATATTGAATCCGTGTTGGAAAATTTAAAACAAAAAGGAGTTGAAGCAGCAGCTCCAGTAATGGATATACCGCAAGCAGGAATAAAAGCAGCAATCATTACAGATGTTGATGGCAATGTCATTGAGTTGATTGAGGAAAAGAAGTGAAGTGTTTTGGCAAAAAACTGAAATCTAAACGCCATAATTTCACATTTACGATCTTCTGTTTATAGTATTCATCTAACTTTGTCTTACATGCCAAAGACGATACACATAAAGTCGATTAGTCAATTTAGACAATTAGCTGGCTTAACTAAACCAAAGCATCCCAAGGTTAGCATTGACTACGGACTAGGTTGGCAGAACATGTCCGATTTAATTGGGAAAAAAATTGCTTCTGACCTGTACTTTATAGTCTTTAAAAGTGGTAACTGTGGGCATCTGATGTATGGCCGAAACTCATATGATTTCGAAGGCGGAACCTTGTTATTTTTTGCCCCTGGACAAATCATGCAATATGATGGTAATCCAGAACAAGACTTTGATCATAAGGAAGAATGGAGATTAGCCTTTCACCCAGATTTGATTCGAGCATCTGAGCTATCCAATCAGATTAATAGCTATTCATTTTTCAATTACGATACACATGAAGGGCTCCACGTCTCTGAAGATGAAAAACACACCATTGAAGAAATCTTATCGAAGATTCTTAAAGAATATAATCAACACATTGATAAACATAGCCAACGAATCATAATTGCAAATATTCACTTGATCTTAGACTATTGCCTCAGATTCTATGATCGTCAATTTTACACTAGAACGAATTTAAACTCTGATATTCTTTCTAAGTTTGAAAGGTTGCTAAATACTTATTACGGAACAGACAAGGTGCAAGAATTTGGTATTCCCACCGTAAACTTTTGTGCTTCAGAATTGAACCTTTCAACAAATTATTTTAGTGATCTACTTAGAAAAGAAACGGGAAAATCTGCTCAGGAACATATCCACTCTTTTATCATAGACAAAGCAAAAAATAGACTCCTAAATTCTTCCAATAAAGTAAGTGAAATTGGTTACTCTTTGGGGTTTGAGTACCCCTCTAATTTTAGCAATTTATTCAAAGCCAAAACAGGTCTTAGTCCCAAGGAATTCAGGAATTCCAGCTAACTTTCTTATACTCCATAATAATTACCTATCAACTCTTTTATTTGCTTTGTACTGCCGACAGCCGTACGTTCCACACTGCTTTCCTAAAAGCTATGTAACGTACATGTAACTATTTAAAGGCATACTTCTGGGAAACATAAGAAATAAGAAAGAATATCATTGCTAGCAAGGCATTGAGATGATTACCTGTACTGATGGCAAAGTGAGCCACTAGTGATAAGGTAAGATTGAAAAAGAATCCAGCATACGCCCACTCTTTTAACCAATTAATTTTCCTATACCAAATTGCAATTAAACCTAAAGACTTCGCAACGACGAGAGGGTATACGAGGTAAGAAGGGTAACCTAATTTTAGGAAACCAGCACTAAATTTTTCGTACTGGGTGAGGTAAAGAACAATAGAACCGATAATAATAAATGAGAACAAAGCTGTGGAAATCCAATAGACCAATTTGATATTTTTCCCCATGATTAAGATTTTTTTCGAACAATAATTTTTGTAAAACTATACAAGGGGATATAAATTTGCTACTAAGTATAGAAAATATAGTGGTTTCCTTTAGTAAACCACCTTTTGACATTAAATTCATCTCCCATGAAGAAAATGGCGAATGCTTGTTCAAATCCAGATTGTGGAAAACAATTAATGGCTATTAGAGATGCCTTGGAAGTGTTGGGTGGCAAATGGAAAATTCCCATCATCTGCGTCTTGGCTTTTTATAAAAAGCAAGGATTCAAAGAATTGCAACGGGAAGTTGTAGGAATTACTTCCAAAATGTTGTCCAAAGAGCTAAAAGATTTAGAAGCCAATTTACTGGTTAAGAGAACGGTCTTAGACACTCGTCCTATTACAGTAAAGTATGAGATTACACCTTATGGAATCTCTACTACTGCGCTTATCACAGAATTATACCAATGGGGAGTGGCTCATAGGAAAAAGGTGATGAGCTGATACCCCTTTACTTTAAGGTGTAGAACTTTGAATTGTCTCCGGATCCTCATTCCATAAGACAATAGTAGACACGATAAAGAAGAGAACTAGTATTAGATTGAAATGCCCCCCCATAATGATGGTCCAAGTTTTGCCCGACAATACTTTGCTAATCACCAGTTCGAAAAAAACCAAGGTAGTCAGTGGGTAAGCCAATAGTATCCACCTTGGGTACAGGGTCTTACGTTTCCAAACTTGCCCCATGAAAAATAGAGAAACGACACCAAAAATAGGGTACACAAATGCACGAAGTACATCATTGGCCTCCCGGGCAAGTGCAATGCTTTGCTCTAAGTCTAGTTGATGATCTGTAGCTAATTTTGCGGAAGTAGCGATCGCCACAAAAGCCCCATGAATAACGCCATAAGCTATGAAAATACTACCAAACCCTAGGACAATGCCCTTGCGTATCGCTGGCTTTGCAGGACTGAAAGCAAAGTTTAGATGAGGTAATCCTAACACATAACACCAGCTGGACAATAAGGCAGTGACGGTACTGGCCTTGATTCGAAAATCGGAGGCTTGACCCATATTCTGGACTAGATCTGTACTTTCCCCATTGAAATAAAACAACATATCTCCTGTGAATAAAATCAGCCCACCTAGTAATCCGAAAATCCCAGAAGTTCTAATCCACCATTTGTTGTTTTCCATATTGAACAATTTAGTGCTGAATTGGCCTACATCCTAAGCTAAGTTAGGAAAAAAGGCTATTTAGTTTCTGAATGGCAGAACCTTGCTTATATTTCTAGGAATACTTCCTGAGGGTGAGTATTGAGAACGAGATGTCAAGGTTCTAAAACAATCGGAGCAGGGTTTACATACAACATTGACAAATTATTCAGGCAAAACCAACAAGATATGTACCAAGAATTTCAACTGTCAAAACCAATACCAGGAAAGGTAGAATTTGTAGAGATGCCTGATGGCACGCGTATCCATACGATTACCTCAGGAACTGGCAAAACCACCGTCCTACTGGCCCATGGTTACGGATTCAGTCACATTGAGTGGAATGTTATTGTAGAAGGTCTGAATCAATTAGATTATCGAACAATAGTATTTGACCAGAGAGGGCATGGGAAATCAAGCATTGGTCAGGATGGGATTAGTTCAAGGTCAATGGCATCAGATTATAGAGGACTCATTGAATACTTCAATTTAGAAGACTGCATACTGGTCGGACATTCCATGGGTGGATTCTTAGCGATGAAATTCTTGATTGATCATCCAGACATGCAGCAGAAGCACATTAAAAGTTGCGTGCTGATGGCCACTTTTGCGGGAGATGTGAACAAAAACAATTTTCAAAACCGTCTACAAATCCCATTGATTAAATCCGGAATATTGCTAAAGCTCATTAAATGGAAACCCATAGGAATAGGATTTGGGAAATCGCTGATAGGAGAAAATCCTGACCCTGAAATAGTACGCTCAATTCTTGAAATTTTTCCACAGCAAGACCACTCAAAACTTGTCCCCATTTTAAAGGCCTTTGCAGATGAAAGTTATTACGATAGATTGAAAGGAATAAGCATTCCCTGTGCTGTGGTGATTGGGGATAAAGATGCCACCACACCCCCTTTTCATACCGACAATATCGTACAAGAAATACCGAACACTACCCGAATAGATATCCCAGGAAAGGGGCATTGTCTGAATTTCGAAGCACCGGATGAGATCATTAATGCCATTCAACTAATGGATAGGTAACACAAGGTACAGCAAAGGCTGAAATCCATTGAATACAATTTCAAGAAATGATAACGAAACACTTAGTACTAGGTTTTGTATTTGGCGTATCTATGTCGATGATTTCATGGATAGTAGGGATGATCCTGAATAGTCTACTGATGAAGACTGAATACTATAAGAAACTGTCTAATCTAAATTTCGTCACAAGCAAAGTCTGGAACAAACGTCTCGGAATCAAATACTTCAAGTGGATCGTCAAAAACACTTTTTTCAAGTTCTTCAATCAAGCCATTAAGGTACCCAGTAGGAAAACAGACTTGACCGAAATACGATATCAAATGACACTTTCTGAAATAAGTCATTTAATCGGATTTGCCTTTGTAACGCTTGTTGCCATCTATCAGAGTTTTAGAGTAAGCTTAGTATTCGGACTAATGATGATGATTGGCAATTTTCTACTGAATCTATACCCTTCCCTATTGCAGCAAGAGAATAAAAGGAGAATTGATAAACTGATGGAAAGACAAAAGTCAGTAAACAACAATCCATAAGTACAAGTAGATAAATTCGCCAAAAATTGAAATTATATATCGTAAGAAAGGGATATCTTTAGCAAAAACAAACCCAGACAGTCGTGCTAAAATTTTTCCGAAGGATAAGACGAAAACTACTTGACAATGGAAATTTGAAGAACTATCTCGCTTATGCAGTTGGAGAGATAGTCCTGGTCGTCATTGGAATTTTGATTGCGCTACAATTTAACAATTGGAATCAAGCGAACAGTGACGAAACCAAACTCGTCTCCTTACTACACGAATTAGCGGTAGATCTTGCCTTAGAAGTAGATGAAAGTGAGTGGGTCTTGGATTCCTACTTTAAGAAGGACTCCTTGATTGCGCTTAACTTAGCCGGAAAGCTGAAGGAGGAAGACATCCAGGCAATTTGTCCGGAATGTCCAAGATTATTACTTCTAAACTATCCTAGAATTCCCTTCAATACAATCGCTTACGACCAGGTCAAATCAATGATCGATCGCATTCCAAAAAAGTATGAGTATTTAATCAGTCAAATCAAACAACTGTATGAGGTCGATATCAAGACAGTGCTTGATAAGCAAGCAAGCATTGAGCTTCGAACCGGCGACTTCAAAAAATCACTCATATCTAGTTATCCTTGGTTTAGACAAATTCCGCACAGGCAATTGAGCCCAGAAGCAGTGGACTTTTTCCTGAATGATCCCATCTACATGAACCGCTTGGCGGATTACCAGAATAGCGCACAAAATTTTTGGAGCTATGTGAATCAGTTCAGAGGAAGAGCGATTCATATCCTGCAGTTAATTTCTCAAATTGAGGATACGAATATTGCACAGATACTGGATGGCAAAGCCTACTTTCTAGACATCGATCAAGCCAAAAGAATTACTGGAAGTACAGCATCCAAAAATCCAACAATCTTGAATTTGAGATTGAAACAGATCAATCTCGGATGTATGCCAATGGTCTTCAGGAGGATCGTGTAGAATTAGTTCCGCAATCTGATTCTGTGTTTTATTTTACGCCCAGGTTCATCAAATTTAAATTCAGTAAGGAGTCCTTGTTCTTAGTAGGTTCGGACGGTTCGACCTTTACATTTGAAAAAATAGAGTAAATGAAGCATGGAGCATAGAAAACTCATTCCCACTACTCTACCGCTTTGTAAAGTAGATGGGAAGTCTTAATCCTCTAATCTCTTGTAACAATTACCCATCAAGTTCGTCATGAGGAAAACGGAACTCATGACTAGAAGCCATCTATTACTCCTTATTACTGTTTTACACTCCTTCCTACCTGCACTAGCTCAAAATGATTTAGGTCAAAGACTCATCCAAAAGACACAAAGTCTGATCGAAGAAAAAATGGAAACGGAAAAAATTGTAGGAGTGAGTGCAGCTATCATCCTGAATGATTCTATTCTTTGGGAGAAGGGCTTTGGATATGCCGATATAGAGAAGCAGGTAGCCATGGATGAAAATACCGTTGTCCATATCGGCTCTATTACAAAACCAGTTACAGCTCTATGTGCCATGCAACTTCAAGAGCGGGGCTTACTTGACATTAATGAACCCATTACTACCTACTTACCTCAATTCGATCCGCACAACCAATTCGGAGATAATAGCGAAATCACCGTGAAACATTTGATCATGCATGCTGCGGGTTTGCAGGGAGATATTTTCAAAAACAGTGACCTAGCATCAGGGAAGTATACCGATGTGGTGGATTTCATAAATAAAACACAGGTGTTGTATCCCCCCGGCCGTCTGGAGTATTATTCTAATGCAGGCTACAACATTCTAGGGCATATTATCAGACAAGTAAGTGGCGTAGATTATGCTCAGTATGTGCATGAGCATATTTTCAAGCCTTTAGGTATGACCCAATCGGGATTCTATATGGATTCTTTAGCGAATAGTACGAAAATTTATGATAGAAATGGCCAGCAGGTCATAGACTACCCATTGCGAGATATCGCTTCCGGAGGCATTTACTGTAGTATCCATGATTTGGCCCTTTTAGCCCAGGGGATCATCAATTCCTATCACGGCCAGTCTCCTGCTCTTGTGGATAGCACCACGATGAGACAAATCTTTACGCTTCAAAATAAAGCGGTAGGTTATGTCATCGGAAGGAACAAACGGGGGTTGGGCTGGTATCTATTTGAAAACGAGGACGGACTGGCTGCTAATCATACCGGATCCGCGGGATATGCTTTTGCACATCTGATGGTTTTCCTCAAGGATAAAGCAGCCATCATGCTGCTAACCAATTCTCCCAATGGTAGAGCACTAGCTGAAAATGCGGGTTACAACCTCCTTGAAGACTTTGGCCTAGCAATAGCTGATGTATTCCTGCCCCAACTGATAGATGAAAAAAAGGAGATCTACGATGAGCCTATTACCGTATCAAAAGAGATATTGAAAGCATACGTAGGAAACTATGGAGAGGCGATATCCTACTCAAGGGTTTTTCTAGAAAACGATACCTTACAAATCACTAGAGGCGCTGAATCATTCAGTTTAATTCCGAAAAGTTCTACCTCTTTTGCTCCAGTAGATAGCAATGGAAATGAAATACAAGGCACATTTTACCATTTCAAGGATATAGGTCCTTTCCCTTGTTTGGTACTGAAGCGTGATCAGACAGAACGAGTATTGGGATATAAATTTGCCCCTGTTAATAGCAAGAAATGGCAAGAGAAAGTCGGAAGGTATGAGCATTTTGGCTATCAATTGAAGGCCGGAGATATGAAATTTGAAAGCATCGAACTCAAAATCACTGAGGACGATGTACTGCTTGCGGTCATCTATGCCTCAGGGAATATTCAATATCCTATGCCGATTGATCTCATCTCGGAAAAATATGGGAAAACAGCAGGTTTACTAGCCGGCTATGGTTGGACTTTAACTTTTACGGAAAACGATACATATTATCTTGTCGATTTCGCAGGCTTAACTTTTAGGAAAGAAAAATAGACAGGATTAATAGCATGCATAAGCTGTAGCTATATAAATTGCAGTATGAACAAAATCTTCGAATTCTTTCAGAACTCTGTCGAGGAGGCTGAGGAATGGCTCCACAAAATAACGCGCCAATTCAAGGGAGATGATCCCATCATAATCCTCCCCTATCGAGGATATGCCAATGAGAAGCAACTTTTCTTAAAAGGCAGAGTCTTAGAGGACGAAAGCTTTTGGGAACACAGGTCTAAAGGAGAACTGAGCAATTTAATGGCCAGTTTCAAGCGATTTGATACGGATGAAATACCTTTTGCCAAGGTCTCTATTCAAGTGGGAGAGCAGATTTTCGATGTACAAGCAGATCATGAAGGCTATTTCACCTTGGATACAAGCTGGGAACAACCCGCGACTCAGTCAAAAAACCATTGGCTAGAAGCTGATCTGCAATTGACCGAACCTGCAAGTTCGAATGCCAGCACCCCTGTGATTAAGGCACGGGGAGAAATCTTTGTTCCTTCTCCTTCCGCTAGCTACGGCGTGATTACAGATGTGGACGACACCGTGCTACAAACGCATGTTACTTCACGCCTACGCTTCAAGATGTTGTATGCTACCTTCATGCAGAATGCAGCGCAACGCTTGCCCATGGAGGGTGTGGTGGAATTGTTTCAAGCTTTCGCAAAAGGAGAAAACGGCGCAAGGAGTAACCCAATCTTCTACGTCTCCAACAGTCCTTGGAACTTGTATGATCTCTTGGAAAAGTTCATGGCGTTCCAAGAATTACCCAAAGGCCCCATTTTCCTTAGGGATTATGGCATTCGCCCGGCCGGAGAGTTCTCGCAGCACAAACTGGCTACGATTAGTCGGATATTGGATACCTATCCGGACTTGCCCTTTATTATGCTGGGGGACACGGCGTCCAAAGATGCAGACTTCTACATCCAACTAGCAGAGCAATACCCGGGAAGGATTAAAGCCATTTATATCCGCTTGACCAAAAACAATAAAAATGCCCAAAGGGTCACCGAACTTATCGAGGCTAAATCCAGCACCAATGCGGTGTTGGTTCGCACCTCTCAAGAAATTCGCACCCATGCGCAAAGTATTGGTTTACTGTAGCTCTAATAATTCACTAATCATTCAAGCATGAAAACCACCTACTTCAACATTTGCTTATTGGGCATTGTCCTCTCGTCCTTTTACCATTGTACCCCAAGCCCATCTCCCAATGAGCCCCAAGCAAAGCAGGTTAGCCTCATAGAAACCCATCATCAGGTTACGGACTTGAAGATCGCAACGCTATCGACGATGCTAGCCAATCGCGGAATTGGTGAATGGGGATACGCTGCTCTAGTGGAAGCGGACGGGCGTCAACTGCTCTTTGATACGGGCCAGCGTCCGGAAACGGTATTGAAAAATGCGGAGGAATTAGGCTTTGATCTACACGAGGTAGAGGATGTTTTCCTTAGTCACAATCACGGTGATCATACCGGGGGATTACTGAGTCTGCGCGAAAAACTAAAGGTATTGAATCCTAAGGCCATGTCCAGAGTACACGTTGGCAAAGGGATATTTGCTCAAAGGATTAATGGTGGAAATCGGATGCAAGAGATGAAACAGCAATTGGAAGCGGATGGCGTTGAGATCATTATTTATGAAAAACCTACGGAGCTGTTTCCAGGGGTTTGGATTACTGGCCCTGTGGAAAGGATTCATGATGAGAAGAATTACGGGCAAGGAGGTCGCATCTATACTGAAGACGGAGAAATTGTAGATAATATTCCTGAGGATCAATCCCTGGCCATTAATACCGATAAAGGCTTCGTAGTCCTCGCCGGCTGTGGTCATGCGGGGATCATCAACACCTTGGATTACGTCAAATCTACCATACAGGACAAGAACATTTTTGCCGTGGTAGGTGGCTTTCATTTGGTATCTGCCAGCGACGAACATCTGGCATGGACAGCCAAGCACCTACAGGACTTTGACGTAGAAAAGATTGTCGGTGCCCATTGTACCGGACTGCATGCCCTCTACAGTCTTAAAGAATCATTGGCCCTTAGTCGTGAAGATGCCGTAGTGGGTTCCGTTGGCGATTATTTTGACCTGAAAGATGGCATCCATGCAGGGATTATTGCACGATAGGTATTGCAGGTTCAGGTTGAAGCCTTCCTCACCGGGCAATTCCTATCAAAAGCTATCAATATGAAAGAAATGGAAGGAGATTTAATTCAACTAGCTTTAGCGGGTGAGTTTGACGTGATCATTCATGGTTGCAATTGTTTCTGTACTATGGGAGCAGGAATAGCCTTATCTATTAAGCGTATTTTCCCGGAGGCTTATCAAGCAGATCTAGCTACCGAAGCCGGGGATCGATCGAAATTAGGAACCATTAGTTGGGCCAAACATACAAAGGATGGAAGGGAACTAATTATTGTCAATGGGTATACTCAATATAACTGGAAAGGGAGAGGCGTAAAGGTAGATTATGAAGCCGTAGAACAAGTCTTCCAGCTGGTCAAGGAAGTATTTACGGGTAAAAGAATCGGTTATCCTGCCATAGGGGCAGGTTTAGCCGGCGGAGATTGGCAGAAAATCGAAGGGATTATCAAAGAGGCCTTAGCAGGTGAGGATCATACCTTTGTGAAGTACAAACCAAAGTAAGCCAAATTCAATGCGGGAGAAATCCAACAAGACCAAAACGGAGTACATCAAACGCATAACTGATGTACTAGATTTCATTGAACAGAATTTGGATGCTGATCTATCACTTGAGAAGCTATCAAAAAAAGCTTGCTATTCCTCCTTTCATTTCCATAGAGTATTTTCTGCGGTAGTTGGTGAAAATCTAAACCAATTCGTCACTCGAAAAAGAGTGGAACGAATAGCATCCATCCTTCTTGTTTATACGGACAAGTCCATCAAGGAACTCGCCTATACTTACGGATTCAATAGTGAAAGCTCATTTTCAAGAACGTTCAAACAATTTTATGGGGTCACCCCTACCATGTTTAAGTCCAAGGGGAAAAACGCACTTAGCAAGATCGGTATAGACCCATTTTCATTGGAAGAATACATTTGTAGCATTGATGAAACGCAAAAATGGTTACACATGAATGCTCAAATAGAGGTAAAACAGCTACCGGAAATGAACCTGCTTGGTATCATGCAAATTGGAGAATTTGAGAAAATGGGTAGTCTCTTCGAAAAGTTGATGAAATGGGGTACCCAAAAGGGAATCTTGAATCCCTTTGGGTTTAAAGCGATTACCATTTACCATGACAACCCAAACGTCACGCAACTGGAAAAATCAAGATTTAGTGCCTGCATTACTGTGGATCAGGAGACGGAAGGGGAAGGAGAAATTAGAACTCTTAAAATTTCAAAAGGTAAGTACGCCGTGGGGCACTTTGAAATCGATGCAACTGATATCCCAAAGGCTTGGCAAAGTATGCTAGTGTGGGTCATGGAGAATGATTACAGGTTTAGGGACGGAGACTTTTTCGAGGCCTACCTAAATGACCATACAACTCATCCCGAACAGAAGTTCATCCTAGAGATCAGCATTCCCATCGAAGGGGAAGGCAGGGCCGAAGTTGACACGGTGAATGAAGGGATCAAGGAGCAGGTCCCAAATTGTGACGCCCCAAGCGGAGAAGACCAAGGACCAATAGATTATGGTCAGGCCATCACATATATGAAGGCCTTGCGGCTATTCTTTCAAAAAACATATGGTACCCTCTTCAGCTATGGCGCCATTTATCTTGGTAATCCGGATTTTTCCTACTTCTCCCTAACTCCAGCTGCATTGAAAAAACTAAAACTGAAATTCGTCATCGTATGTGATCATAAAGCGTCGCAATTCACAATCTGCCTGTCTGGTCAAAACAAGGATATCCGCAAAAAATACTGGAAGCTATTCAAAGGTAGTGACTGGGATAAGTACGAGGTGGTCGAATCTATTGAAAAAAGTCTATCCATTATCGACCACCCTCTACTTATAGGACCTAATCTTCAAGACCCAGACGTATTGACCAAGCAGATCGAAACCGAATCGTTGAAGTTTATGGATGAAATTACTGCGGTTCTGCAATGATCGTTTTGTTTAATAAAGGCACCTCAGCCGCACTATCTGTGCACATCAAAAACTTCTATACTTCGAAGACAACAGCAAATTCGCCTCCGCTTGCTTAAACTGCGAGGTCTCATTCTTCCAATGCAAGGTTTTGTTGGGGAAGCGATTGGCTACCACGCCTAGCAAAATAGCTTCTGATAGGCGAGCCGCGTAAGAAAATGGAGCACTGCATTCATCCTTCCCAAGACAGGCATCTACGAACTGATGATAGTGATTGTGTTTTTCTAATTCTGGAAAGTCAATCTCTTCGTATTGGCCATTGACAATCAGCTTGGGGTAATCAATATGCGGTAGCAGTAGACGCCCCTTTTCTCCGATAAACATCGCCCCTTGTCCAGGCAATTTATCTCCATTGGGCATGCGCAAATCCTTGTGCGTGTCCGGAGCGCCAGGGCCATCATACCACACCCACTTGAGTCGCTTAGTCGTATATTCTGTTCCTGGAAACTTATAGGTAACCACATTATTCTCCGGATGGCCGAATCCATTGGGTTGTCGACATTCAGTCTTGATGGTTTTCGGGACATCTAACGCCAGGGCTGTGTAGGGCGTGTCAAAGATATGAACGCCCATATCCCCTAAAGTGCCGCAACCGTAATCCAGTAATTTTCGCCAATTTCCTGGATGATATATCTTGTCTTTGTAAGGGCGTTCGGGTGAAGTGCCCAGCCATAGATTCCAATCTAGATGCTTGGGTATGGGATCGCTACCCTGCGGCGCTGGACCATTATACCCCCAGTTCTTATTGGACCAAGCTCGTACCGTTTTCACCTTTCCGATCAAGCCGGATTGAATGAGCTTCACCGTGCCGCGATACTGATTCCAGGAGTGGATCTGAATACCCATCTGCGTAACGAGCTTATTATCGGCAGCCAGTTTTCGCATGGCCCTGGCTTCAGATACATGATGCGTCAGTGGCTTCTGGCAATAGACGGGTTTACCCAATTCCATGGCTCGAATCGAGGCGGGAGCATGCGTATGATCAGGAGTAGAAACGATTACGGCATCAATCTCACTCCCCATTTCATCAAAAAGCTTCCTGTAATCGGTATATGTCTTAGCTCCAGGATGTTTTTTCTTAGCTGCTGCTAAGTTCTTGGCATCTACATCACATAGCGCCGTCACTCTTACCAACTCATGAGTCGAAATAGATTTTAAATCCGCATTACCCATTCCGCCTACCCCAATGTGCGCGGTTCTCAAATGGGTGTTTTTTGTCAAAGCCCAAACGGAGGAGGGAAGAAAGGTAACGGAAGAGGCTATGATAGCCGACTTTTTCAGGAAATCTCTTTTTTTCATGTCTTGCCTTGCTTAAAGTGGTTGATCTAGAAGGTAATTAGAGCCTAAACAGACTCTAGCACTAAAAGTACATATTTGCGCCTTAGGGCTGGTTATGCAAAGGCAGAAAAACGACGGTTCATTTTTATTGACATCAGGGAAATGTGCCAGCGAACGCAGGTGTACGATGTAGGTATAGCAAACTAAAAAGCTGTAGTAATGCCTTGTGTTAATTTCTCTCCTTCAATCCCTTGTGTATCAAAAGATACCGTCTTTTATAGTCAGGCTGTTTAATTTTATAGAACAACAAAACAATTAAAACCGATAATTATGACAGCTTCTAACAACCTTACCACTGCTCAAAGAGATATTGCTAAAGTAAGAACTCATGATGCCATCGTTGGCCTTCTGTATTTAGCCTCCGTTAGTTTGGCCTTCCAGTTTGGGATACAATGGCTCTATATTGCGCTGGCCGTTGGTGTGTTGCAAATCATCAGTCCATTCACAAAATTCTGTCCGGTATACGCAGTATTAAATAAACTCATGCCAGACTCAACGCCCATGCAGAACGGGAAATAGCCTATGTTTTAGTAGGAATCAAGCATATTAAAGACGATCTTTAGTATTCATGAACCCCTACTAGCTATGACCCTAAACCAACTTAATCTTGAAAAAGAGCTCATCGAAGAACTCCACAACTGTCAAATCATTGTTGTAGACGAACAGGTCGTCTTGGCCGAGTCTGGAAAATACATGAAGATGATTCCTTTGGTACTGGACGGCCTGATCCGAGTCTTCCGTAATGATTACGACCGGAATAGAGAAATACTCCTTTATTACATTCCCGCAGGACAGACTTGTATGATGTCTTTGGTAGCTAGCTTTGCCGAGATGAAAAGTCAGGTACACGCCATCACGGAAAGAAAATCTAAGCTATTACTGATTCCTACTACCAAGGTGAGAGAATGGCAGATCAAATATTCGAAATGGAATCAATTCATCATTAATACCTTTCTTGGGCGATATACGGAGTTGTTAAACACCATCAATGACCTTAGTTTCAAGCACATTGATGAAAGAGTATACAATTATCTCGTTCAATATCGCCATCGCTATGGCGAGAATCGAGTGAAACTGACCCACCAGAAATTAGCCAATGAACTAGGAACCACTCGGGTAGTAATATCGAGAATATTAAAAGATCTCGAGAAGCAAGGTCAGATCAAATTAATGAGAGGGGAGATTCAACTCACCCATTTGGTGGCGAAATAACAAGATTATTTAGGACCAGACTGAAACTAGCAACTTGAGCCTATTATTCCTCCTGAGCTGCCGTATTCAATTGCGAAGCAGCTTGCTCTTGTATCTTACTAATCAGTGCAAAGACTTGCTTGAAGGGCTGATTGCCTAGCGCTTCCAATATTTGATTGGTTTCCTCTACGGTTAGAACTAGTTTAATCTCTTTTTTGATTTGCATGCTTTGAGTTTTTAAGAATTCGATTCACGGCATTCAAGACGCTTACTTTACAAAGGTAATGTGCTTCTCCTTCCCTTCTTCCACATCTTAATGTGGCTCCCTACCCGCTGTACATAGATCCGGCATCTTAATGATCTTGGTGCGGTATCTTTGGATTCTTCCCGCATATCAAATGGCAAAAGGATTCACACCAAAACCCATAACCCACTATAAACCAATTATCTACACAAAACAAGACTTGGTTTTCCATTTATAAACTCACTTTTCTGTAATTGACCTACCGGAAAATTAATCACAAATTAGCCCTGCATACCAAAGCCTTAGTCAACAGAAACTGACGGCCTGTTGACTGCTTAGAAGAGCTAGAGGCTACCCCCCTGATTGTCCCCCCTATAGGAGTACGTTGAGACTGCCACCGGCAATTGTCCGGCGTACTCCCATTATTCATGCTTGGCATTTGCTTCAGCAGACGCCTAGCCTAAACCAGCTTTTTTGACATTATAATTCAGTAGGACCTCTTTAACAATCGTATTAATCCAGTGGTATTACAAGCGCTGTTTCGCTTGGATTTTATTTAGCCCGGATTAATACTAAGTCTCGGCTGGTGGTAGGTCTTGAATTCGTATACGGAATCAGTTACTCCCACTAGCCTTTACTTTTTTCTTCGCTGGGGTTCAAGTAGGCGGAGGCATCCCCTGTCTAACAATACCTCCATATACCATATCCTGTCCTAAGTACCCCAAAATGCCGCTTTGGTCGAAAATCAAGTCCTTTTGTCGAGCAAAGCGCCTTGATCTTGCTACTTTTATCATCGAAGAAGATCACCTGTACACATGAATATCTCAATCCAAGATCTAAATAAGGTTTACCCGAATGGGAATCATGCACTGAAAGATGTCAATATCGAGATCAATGAAGGCATGTTTGGACTCTTAGGGCCCAATGGGGCTGGCAAGTCAAGTCTAATGAGGATTTTGGTGACCCTGATGAAGCCCAGTAGTGGAAGGGTCTTGGTCAATGGAAAAGACACAGCCAAGCATCGAGATTATGTGCGCAGTATGTTGGGGTATCTCCCACAAGACTTTAGCTTCTTCTCTAATTTGAAGACCTACGAGTTTCTTGACTATGCTGCTCGATTATCGGGCATGAGTAGTGGTAAAAAGCGAAGGGCTGCGGTGGATAAGATGTTGGAGGAAGTAGCGCTCTTCGATGTGCGGAATCGGAAGGCAGGAAAACTATCCGGTGGGATGAAAAGAAGGCTCGGAATTGCCCAGGCCTTGATCAATGATCCCAAGATTGTGATCGTTGATGAGCCCACTACGGGATTGGACCCTGAAGAACGGATTCGTTTCAGAAACTTGTTGGCACGCATTAGTTCACAGGATGTAATCATCATTCTCTCTACACATATTGTTGCAGACATTTCGAGCACTTGCGAACACATGGCTCTATTAAACCGGGGGCAGGTAGCCTTTACTGGATCTCCCGAAGAAATCATCCGACAAGCTGAAGGTCATGTTTGGTCGCTATATGTGGACGAGAAAGAATACGTAGAAGTCAACCAGAAATACCAGGTCATTGCTACTGTCATGCAAAAAGATGGTTGGAAAGTGACGGTAGTGGGTGATGAGGTGCTCGGCTACGATGCCGAACCCGTAAGCCCAAACCTGGAACATGCCTATGTATATTTTGTGGAACATACACTCAAGAATCGAATTTTAGTATAAGCATTTATACTAGAAGAATCCCAAACCACGGCTACACTCAGTCGGAAAAAGTGTATTTTCCAAATCCTCCCGAGTTATCAAATCGCCGTCGGGAGGTCCGTCGAAGGCCTTAATGGAAGAAGGTCCTCGACCTGGATTGGCGATAGAATTATCATTTTTGGAAGTGGAATCACATTAGGTAATAACTCAGTACTAATGAGTTGCTCCTATGGCGTTAGCTGTCGCATCGGCCACGCCTGGGCCATAGCTTAGTCCTCGAGTTCTCCCTAGTGGATAAGAGTTGTAGCTATTGTTGAAACAAGCAGTTACCTCTGGATCGTGCCGGTTAGGGCACCATTGTAAATTATTTCAAACAATTACCAATGGCATCTCCGATTAGGACAGTAGCCAAGTATGAGCGAAAAATCTTGATGAGAAGTTGGTTCTTCCGAATCTTCTCCGTGTTCTCTCTCTTTGTGCTCTTCGTATTCAACATGGGAGAGATCTCCGAAGTGGGAGATACTGAATGGGGTTATCGAGCGGTACCCTCTACCATGCCTTATGCCTATATTTACCTACTAAATATGGCGCAGGCCATTATTGCAATCTTTTTATCCTCAGAGTTTATCAAGCGAGACCGGAAGCAAGATACCACGGAGGTCATCTACGTGCGATCTATGAGTAACGGCTCTTATTTGCTCGGTAAAACTTGGAGTATTCTCTCTATTTTCCTAATCATCAATGTAGCGGCCCTGGGCCTAGGGCTGATCTTCAACCTGCTGGGTCAAAATACATACGTGGACTGGCAGGCATATCTTTACTATCCGCTCCTTATTTCATTACCGAGTATACTTTTCTTGATCGGCTTATCTGCTCTACTAATGTGCATCATGAGAAACCAAGCCTTAACTTTTGTGCTGTTAATTGGCTTGGTACTGTCGAGCATGATTTACCTAAAGACCTCCTACCATTACCTATTTGACTGTATGGCATTTTATCAGCCGTTGTTCCATTCTGATATCATCGGATTCGGACATTGGGACGATATTCTCCGGCTGAGAGGAATGTACGCCAGTTTCGGTGTTGGCTTCATTTTCACTTCGATCTTACTGATAAAGCGACTCCCCCAATCCAGGCTAATGAATGGTGTCTCTCTCATCGTTGGCTTGGCAGGAATCGGCCTAGGTACCTGGCTAGGTTACCAGCATATACAGGAATATAATGCCAATACTCAACTCCCCAAGGACATCATAGCCTTGAATAATTCCTATCTGGATCAAGCTAGAATAGACATTGCGCGGCATACTATTGAGTTAGAGCAAAAGGAAGACGGTGTTGTAGCCACATCAAAAATCCAGGGCCAAGCTGTCCAATCGGCCAATGAGTACGTTTTTACCTTAAACCCAGGTCTCGCCGTCAGCGCTGTACAGGACGGACAAGGAGCACTTTCCTTCGAAAGAAAGATTAACCTTCTCCTAATCCAACCAAGAACTCCTTTGGAGGCTGGTCAAGAGATCAATTGGACCATCACCTATGAGGGTAATATTAATGAAGAAGCTTGCTTTCTAGATGTTTCCAGCGATTTGAAATATGAACGCTATCAAGAAATGGTCTGTAATCTGGATCAACGGTATGCGTTTACTGAACCAAACTTCCTCTTGCTTACTCCAGAAGCACAATGGTATCCAACAGCTGGCGTCGGATACAGTGATGCTTCCCCACTTTGGTATAGAAAGGATTTTATCGATTACCAACTAACCGTCAAAACACTTCCGGGGCTAACCCCAGTTTCCACTGGAACCACGGTAGAACAAGGCCCAGATACCTATACATTCGATCGTCCCTACAAGATTGCCCACCTGGCACTATCCATTGGTAATTACAGAACGGCATCATTGGAAACGGATAGTCTAACTTTCCAAGTCTACTATATTGACGAACATGATTACTTCAAAAATGCCTTCCCAGACATCCGCGACACCCTAGTTTCGGTGATTCGGGAGCGCCTAGGGGACTTTGAACGAAAATCAGACCTTAAATATCCTTTCTCCACCTTTTCACTGGTGGAAGTCCCAGCCCAATTCAAGTCCTTCGATCGAACCTGGACCTCCATTCATGAAACGACGCAGCCAGGACTCGTCTTTATCCCGGAGCGGGGCATGCACACCCGCAATTACGATTTTGAGGGTATGGTAAAGCGGCGAAAACGCTGGAGTCGAAACAGGGACCGCACCGATGAGGAACTGCAAATGATGGGGCTGAATAGCTTCTTGCAAACCTTTTTCGAGTTCAAAGATGTCAATACATCCTTCAATAATCAAAGGTTCACTGTTGATGAAAGGATTAATCCCTACTATCAGTTCGTGCAGCTCTATGAAATGTGCAATAATCTTGAATCCGACGAATGGCCGGTACTGAATCGCATTTTCGAATCCTATCTACGCAGTGAAGGCAGTGAGCAACCGGAATGGTTGAGGCGAAATACAGGTAGCACGCAGTATGAGTTAGCCAACATGGTGCTCCAGGAGAAATCCTTCGCGGAAATCTTGACCCTAAAGGAAAATCAGAGCTTAATCGATAATGTGATCGAACTCAAGGGAGATCTGTTGTTTTCTATGATCCAAGCGCAAGCAGATACGGATCGTTTTCGGGAATTCATCACAGGTATGCTGGCAGAAAGGCGTTTTGAAAACCTCAGTTTTGAGGACTTCAATAGCATTTTGCAGGAAGAATTCGACATCGATCTTTCTTCCGTCATGGCCAAGTGGTTCCACGAAATAGAGCTACCCCGCTACCTTATCTCCACTCCAGTCGCAGAAAAGGTGCTAGCAGATGACCGAGAACTCACCCGTATCCGGATGAGCATCTCCAATCAGGGTACGGCCGAGGGAGTAGTAAAGATCACACTTAGACCAGGGGAAGAAGTACAACGCCTCGTTTACCTTGACCCCAATCAAACGAAGGAGCTATACTACCTGACGGCAACCGAGCCCACCGGCTTGGAAATCAATACCCTGGCATCAGGCAACCTGCCCAACCAGATCGAATACAACTTTGATCAAATCGATGAAACCGGTATCAAGAATGCCAGAGAAACCCAACGCACAGTAGACAAAGCCATCGTGCTGGTTAATGAAGGTGAAATTATTGTGGATAATGAAAGCGCCGACTTTGACTATTCCATTTTTGAGGAAGTAAGTCGTCTCCGAAAATGGTTAAAGCCCGAAAGTCAGGAAGAATTCAAATACCAAGGTACCAGAGTATGGAGACCTCCTTTTAACTGGACGGCAACTACGGATGATAAGTTCTTTGGAGAATTTGTGCGTTCGGCCTTGTACATCAAAGCGGGTGACGGATCAAAAGCCGCTACCTGGAGAATTCCCATTCCTGAATCGGGGCGATACGAGGTATTCTATCATGTATTTAAAGATGATTCCTTCCGTTGGAATCGTAACCAGAGGGGTAACTACCGCTTCACCATACCACATGAAAATGGCACGGATGAGCCGACAGTGGAACTACATCGGGATACACCAGAAGGTTGGACTTCCCTGGGAGATTACAGCTTTACTGCCGATACCCTGACCGTTTCTCTGAGCAATGAGACGCGCTTGCGGGCAGTCTTCGCCGATGCGGTTAAGCTGGTTCGAATGGATTAGCGGTTTCAAAAAATGTAAAAAATTGCACTCTATAATAGTAGAATAATGACCAATATGAATACGATCAAAAGCCTGGCAATGATGATGGCGGTGTGTTTTGCTAGCTTCAGTGCCTTCAGCCAGACCACGCTCACCTTAGAGACAGCCATGGCGATCGCAGAGACGGGAAGCCCTAGTATTCAGCGTTCCCTGATGAATATTGAGCAATATCAATATGATCTACAGGCCGAACGAGCCTCCCTGAAATCTCGTTTTTCGCTTACTGCTGAACCCTTTAACTTCAGCAATAATCGGAGCTTTGACACTCAGTTTTCCCAATGGTTTACCAACATTTCGATGTATACCTCTGGGACCTTCCGGGTGGATCAACCCATTTTAGCAACCGATGGTACGGTGGCACTCATCAACACTTTCAGTTGGCGAAGCAATGAAACTGAAATTGCCAACTTCGGCGAGAACTCCAACCGTGCCTTCTACAACAACCTCTACCTCGCCGTTAACCAACCGATCTTCACCTTCAATCGCCGAAAAGTGCAATTGAATGAATTGGAGCTCAATTATGAGAACGCTAGTTTACAATACGCCATTCAGCGTTTGACCTTAGAACAGACCATCACCAGCCAGTTCTTCGATGTGTATTTGGCACAACTCAACCTAGATATTTCTAAAGAGGAGTTGGCCAATACTACTCAGAACTTTGAAATCGTGAAAAACAAGGTAGAAGCGGGTCTGCTGGCAACAGAGGAATTGTATCAGGCCGAACTCAATTTCGCCAATGCGCAGCTTTCTGTCCAAGATAATGAGCTAGCCCTGGCTAATGCCGAAGAACTCTTCAAACGTGAAATCGGTATGACCTTGACCGAAGAGATCCAATTGGTCGCCGCGCTTGAAGCACAACCAGTAGTCGTAGACCTGGATAAAGCCATTGACTTTGCCCTGAAATCGAGAATGGAATTGCGACAGCGGCAGATCAATATTGAACGGGAATCTTACAATCTACTACGAACTAAATCACAGAATGAATTTCGAGCTGACCTACAGCTAACCCTGGGTATTTTTGGGGATAATGAAGTACTAAGTAAAATCTATGCTACTCCTACCCGTAACCCCAGTGTTGGCCTAAGCGTGAACATCCCGATTTTCGATTGGGGCGAACGCAATGCTAGAATTGAATCGCAAATGGTCTCTATGCGGACCCAGCAACTGGAGCTAAGAGAAGATCAAAAGCAAATTCGACTGGACATTCGACGAGCATTCCGAAACGTGCAGACACAAATGCCACGAATTGAAATCGCCAAAAAGAGTGTAGAAAATGCCGAACGGACTTATGAGATCAATAGAGAACGCTATATCAATGGAGACCTTAGTGGTATCGAATTGAACCAGTTTCAAAGTCAGCTTTCTACCTCGAGAATCGATTACGCCAGAGCCCTGATCAACTATAAAACACAATTATTAGAACTCAAAATTTTAACGCTCTTTGATTGGGAAAAACAACAGCCCGTATCCGTGGCACTGCCTAATCAATAGAAGAGTGATTATTTGATAAATATCACTTGGTAGCTTACTGCTACAAACAGCATCCTTCAGAGGGTGACCAACCAATCAATACCAAGTACTTAAAATAGAAGATTCGTGAAAAAACAACTTTCTCTCAGCGTCCTAGTCCTGCTAACACTATGGGCTTGTAATCAACCGGAAGAAGAAAGTCCTTCCATCGACCTAGCAGCACCTGTTTCCGTCATTGACGTGGCGACCTCTTCCCTCTCAAGGCATACCATCGCCACCGGTAATGCCATGGCTGAAAAAGAGATGGAAGTCACTTCGCAGATTGCAGGCAAATATAAGATCAAGAATCACCCCTCCTACAATCGTCCATTCAAGCTGGGTGATCGGGTCAAGGCAGGTCAAGCTTTTGTAGAGATCGAGGACAAGGAATACGTCAACGGAATCAGCTTGGAGTCCAAAAAGATGAACTTGGACCTGGCTAAGCAGGAATACGAAAAGCAAAAATCCGTCTATGACAAAGGTGGGGTTACCTTAAGGGAATTACGGAATTCTGAACTGCAAATGACCAATGCCCAGAATGAACTCGAGAACGCAGAGATCCGCCTCGAAAAAATGAAAATAGACATTCCCATCTCTGGCGTGATCGTTACCCTACCCCACTACACGCCCAATAGCCAAATTCAACAGGGAAGTTCCTTGGCTACCATCATGAACTATTCTAGAATGTATGTCGACGTGAGTTTACCTGAAAACACGATGACTGAGATCAAAACGGGGCAAAAAGTGCAGATTACGAACTACAGTCTCCCCAATGATACCTTGATTGGAACCGTAACGGAGATCTCACCAGCCATCGATGTCAACACGCGTACCTACCTCGGCAAAGTTCGTTTCTCGAATCCGAAACTCTTGATTCGGCCAGGTATGTTCATCAAGACGCTCATCAAAGTCAACCAGCGGGACGACATCATCGTGATTCCAAAAGAAGTCATCATTTCTGATCAAAGGGGTAAACGTGTTTTTATAGTAAAGGAAAACACCGCCTTTGAGCGAATCATAGAAACTGGTATTGAAAACGAAGACATGATAGAGGTTGTCTCTGGGCTGGAAGTCAACGAACGCTTAGTGACCAAAGGTTTTGAAACCCTTCGTGATAAGTCCAAAGTGAAAGTACTGAAATGAAAAAATTGACCCAATTTGCCGTTAACTATCCCGTAACTGTACTTATGGCGATCCTCGCCATTGGGATATTAGGCTATATATCTTATTTCCGTTTAGGAGTAGATCTCTTCCCTGATCTCAACTCTCCCCGCCTATTCGTGGAGATCGAGTCAGGAGAGAAGGCACCCGAGGAAATTGAAAAGCAGTTTGTTGAGCAGATCGAAGCCTTGAGTATGCGCCAGGGTGGCGTAACACAAGTGGCTAGTGTAACAAAAATCGGTTCTGCTCAAATTACCGTGGAATACAGCTGGGAGAAAGACATGGATGAGGCCTTCTTGGATTTGCAGAAAGCCTTGAATGACTTCAATCAGGGAGGTGAGCTGGATCGAATCACGGTGACCCAATATGATCCTAATAGTGCACCCATCATGCTCCTTGGCGTATCACACAATAGTATCGATGACCTCAACGAATTGCGGAAGGTCTGTGATAACTATGTGAGTAAGGAACTCGTGCGCTTAGAGGGAGTGGCACAGGTATCCCTATCCGGTGACCAAGAACAGGAAGTGATCATCAATACCGCTCCTTATAAACTGGAAGCCTATGGTTTGAGCCTGGACAACATCAGTCAGAAGATCCAGAGCTTTAACCAGAACGTTTCTGGCGGGACCGTCCAGGAGTTGGGCCTGCAGTATACCGTAAAGGGGGTGGGGATGTTGAAAACGGAGGATGATTTCGACAATCTGATTGTTGGGTACAAAGAAGAAAAAGCTGCTGCCAACTCAGCTAATGCCCAATCCCAGGAATCAACTCAGCAGGCCAATGCACCCGCTAGAAATCGTGCTCCGATCTATCTGAAAGATGTAGCGGTAACCACCTTTACGAATAAAGATCCGGAGAATATAGTACGGATCAATGGCCAGCGCTGCATTGGTTTATCTATCTACAAAGAAAACCGGTTCAATACAGTAAAGGCAGTCGAGGAGATTAGTGAAGCCCTGGAAGATATCCGACAGGCCTTGCCTGGCTATGAATTTGAAGTCATCTCTAATCAAGGCGTATTCATTCAAAATGCTGTAGATGAAGTACAGGAAACAGCCTTAGTTGGAGTCTTGCTGGCAGTAGTAGTACTTTTTCTTTTCTTACATCGCTTTGGTACTACGCTCATTATCAGTATCGCAATACCTATTTCCATCATTGCCACCTTTACCCTCATGTATTTCAATGGTCTTACCATTAATATTATGACCTTGGGGGGCTTGGCCTTAGGTGCAGGAATGCTGGTAGATAATGCGATTGTGGTATTAGAAAATATATTCCGGAATCACGAATCGGGTGCCGATGCCAAGACGGCCGCCATCAACGGTACTGCCGAAGTGGGCGGAGCGATTACGGCTTCCACCCTAACTACCATTATCGTTTTCTTACCGGTTATTTACTTGCAAGATGCAGCGGGAGAACTCTTCAAGGACCAAGCTTGGACCGTAGCCTTTTCCCTACTATCCTCCTTGTTCGTGGCTATTTTCGTGATCCCCATGTTGTATCATCGCTTCTATCGCAAGCGCACAGCGCCAGCTCAGGCTCGTTCTCTGCAATTGCGTTCCTATGGTCGCTTTCTATTGGGCGTTTTGCGTTTTCGTTGGATCGTAATCCTGTTAGCTGCTTTATTGATCGGAGGTGCCTATTACATCTACCCCTCCATCGGTACGGAATTCATGCCCGCGGCTTCCAGCAAGAAATTCAGCATCGATGTGCGCCTGCCTGAAGGAACGGTCTTAGAACGTACTTCCACCACTACCGAAAATGTGGAAAGTATCGTACAGGATGTGTTGAAGGATGATCTAAAGTTTGTCTACAGTCACATCGGACCAAAATCGGCTATCGAGGAAAGTCAGTCCGCCGTTTTTCAAGGAGAGCACACGGCTACGGTAGAAGTAGCCTTGATAGATAGTACCAGATTAGGTACGCAGAAGGTAATGGCGGCACTGGATGAAGTTACCTCCGGCATTTCCGGGGTGGAACTATCCTTTTCTCCAGAGGTCTCTTCCCTAAACAGCATTTTGCGAACGGAGGAAGCCCCTTTGGTCGTAGAGATCAAGGGACAAGACCTGGAAACCATCGAAAGCATCACCCAGGAGGTTCGCTCCCTCATGGCAGAGATGCCAGAATTGATCAATATCCAGACGTCCATTGAGCAAGGTGCGCCAGAGGTGGAGGTTTTGTTCGACCGCTTCAAGCTGGGCTTGTACAATTTGGATATGAACAATGTGATCACCCAGATCCAAGATCAATTAAAAGGAAAGAGTGCCGGCAAACTCGAGCAAGCTGGCGAAATGATTGATATCCAGCTGAAGACGCCAGAACAAGGCATCGCTACCTTCGAGAACATGTTGATCCAGGGCGGGGACAAGATCTATCGCTTGCACGAGATCGCTAGTCTAAAGCAGTCAGCGGCTCCGAGAGAAATCCATCGAAGAAATCAAAGCCGCCTAGGTAAAGTATATGCCCAGACGGACGAAAGTATTCCTTTAGAGTTTGTTGCCAATAAGATTCGTGATGCTGTTCAAACAATTGAGCTTCCTGCTAACTATAGTATTAAAGTGGCTGGAGATGAGGCGCGTCGCCAAGAATCGCTGCAAAGTCTGACCTTCTCCTTGATCTTATCCGTGACCTTGGTCTACATGGTGATGGCCTCGCAGTTTGAATCGCTACTTCATCCCTTTACGATTCTACTCACGATTCCACTAGCCGTGGTAGGTACTATCGCTACCTTTTATTGGCTCAATGCGCCTTTGAATATCATGGCCATAATTGGGATTATCATGCTGGTGGGTATAGCCGTAAATGACGCCATCATACTGGTGGATCGGATCAATCAATTGAAGCGGGGCGGCTTACCCCGCTTTGAAGCGATAGCTCAGGCAGGACAGCAAAGGATCAGGCCCATTCTGATGACTTCAATGACCACAGTCTTGGCCTTGCTTCCCCTGACCTTTGGCTTCGGGGAAAGCGCCTCCCTACGTGCGCCCATGGCTTGGGCAGTAATTGGGGGATTGGTCACTTCTACCCTATTGACCTTAGTAGTGATCCCTTGCGTATATGCAGTCATTGACTTTGGTGGTAGAAAGAAAAGTGCTGAGGTAGTGTAGAAGTTTGCGATAAACCAATTGTCCTGACTTCAGGCAAAAGATGAATTCAATGAATCAACATCATTATAAAAAGATAAACAGAATCAGCTGCTCATGATGACCCAACTTATACATCGAAAAGTGGCGATCTGTATGGTCTTTATAGGTTTGACCCTCTTAGGGTATCTCTCCTATAAACAGCTACCGGTAGAATTACTACCCAATGCGGAGCTTCCTATGCTTTTTGTTCAAGTGGCCTCTCCTACCCAGGTGAGTCCACAATACCTGGAGCAGCAGGGAGTCCTACCCGTTGAAGGGGCCATAGGCACCATGGAAGGGGTGGAAAGAATAGAGACGCAGATCACAGGCAATCGAGCAACCATTCGGGTAAGCTTTGAACAAAACACCCGTTTCAAATACGCCTTTCTCAAACTCCAACAGAAAATCGATGCCGTAAAACCCGATCTCCCCACCGATCTTTTTGTCCAAGTAGCTAAGATCGACCTTCAGCAACTGACCAATCAGTTCTTAGAATTACAGGTGCGCGGTAGTGGAGGAACGGATAGATTGCGGAATGTCACAGAAAAAGACATTCGGCCGGCCTTTGAAAACCTTGATGGTATAGCCTCTATCAGCATCTTTGGTGGCCGACAAAAGAACCTAGAAATTCTACTAGACAAGCAAGCCGCTGAACCACATAATATCACTCCGGAAAGCGTGCGTTCTAGACTGACGCAAAACTCCGGCAGCAGAACCCTAGCAGGATTCCTCTACGAAGGAGACAGACGCTTCTTTATACGCACCGCCTCTGAATATGCGGAGGTTACAGAGATTGAAAACATCGTAATGGCACCCGGGCCCATCTTACTCAAGGATGTGGCGAAAGTCTCCTTTGGGGTAGACGAGGAGGAATCAATGAGTAGGGTAAACGGGAAAGATGCCATTTCTCTTACGGCTACTAAAGAATCGCAGGTCAATATTATTGATCTCTCTCGCCGCTGTCTTACCCTAATAGATCAGCTCAATGAGCAGCTTGCACCGAAGGACGTCCAGATCACCGTCCAGCGGAACCTGGCCCAGAATATGGAGAACAATATCAATCAAATCATTGATTTGGCGTTGATTGGGGGCTTGTTGGCGATCTTTGTATTATGGATTTTCCTGAAGGATCTCCGACTTATTTCGGTAATTGCGGTTTCTATCCCCATCTCTGTTTTTGCAGCTTTCAACCTCTTCTATGGAGCAGGCATTAGTGTAAATAGCTTGACCCTCGTCGGAATGGCACTAGCCATAGGTATGCTACTCGATAATAGTATCGTAGTATTGGAAAACATCTACCGGCTGGTGGCAGAGGGGGCTATCATGGAAAAGGCAGTATCAAAGGGGGTAACGGGCGTGGCTAAAGCCATACTGGCTGCTACCTTAACTACGGCTACCGTATTCGTACCCTTCTTGTTTTTTGGAAACTACCTGATCGCACTGATCGGGAAAAATATAGGGGTTTCTATCATTTCAACCCTCACCGTTTCTCTTTTAGTAGCCTTGCTGTTGATACCGGTACTAGCTGCCTTTGTCTTGGGTTTTTATCGAAAGAAAAAATCCAAAGCCTTCGCCGCTTCAAAAGCAAAAACACGTACGGAACGCTTATATCTAGTGCTGTTGAAAAGTAGTCTGCGCCATCCAGCAAGAACCATCATTGCTGGTTTGGTCCTATTCTTTCTGACCACTTTTGCGGTCCTAGCCATGAATATCAATGCCCAGGAAGAGGTTGAGTCTGAGCAGATTGATGTCTTTGTCACCATGGCTAAAGGTAGCACGCTAGACAATACCGATAAGATTGTCCGTGAGATAGAGACCAAAGTGGATGGGATCAAAGAGAAAGAAGATGTCAGTAGTCGAATTCGCGAAGAAGATGCAGTAGTAAGTATAAAATTAAAGGAGAACTTCGAAGACATTGACAAGCGCAATTACTTTGAAGTGAAAGCCAATGTGGATCGCTTGATCCGTGAAATTGGTGGTAACGCACGTATCAGCTTGACCGAGCAGAGTCGCGGAGGTGGCGGCGGCGGTGGTGGAATTGGTGGCATGGATGCCCTGGGTTCACTGCTAGGTTTTGGTGATAATCAGGAAAAATTGGTTATTAAAGGCGAGGACTATGCGGTACTGCAAAGAGTTTCTCAAGATCTACTCTATTATTTGCAGAGTCTGGATGACACGGAAGATGCAAGTCTAAGTTCAAGAGGTAATCGCCCAGAAGTGCTTTTGCGCTTCGATCCCCTGACACTTGCCCGGAAAGACATCACGCCCGAAAACATCATGCTATCCCTCCGGGATTTTGGGCAGGATGCACCAACGAATTCTACCTTCCAATATGCGGACGAAGAATACAATATAATTATTCGAGAAAAGGAGGTTCAGAACTATGAAGAACCTGAGCCCAAAAGCATGGATGACTTGCGACGTCTAGAGGTAGCGGACCAATCTGGCGGGATGCATGAGATGGCCACCTTTACCAGTATCCAAACTGGCCAAGGGATGGACGATATCCAACGGATTAATCAGCAAAAGCAGATTGAGATCACCTACCGTCGATCTCAACAGGCCATGCAATCGAAAGAAATCCTGGAAGCGCATAAAGAAAGTATTAACCAGTTGGTAGCCAATTATCCGGCTCCTCCTGGCATTGCGATAGAGATCGTAGAAGCGCAAGATCAACTGAAGGACTTCAAAGTATTAGCGGGGGCCGCTATTCTCTTGATCTTTATGATTCTTGCTTCTGTTTTCGAATCGCTCTCAGCACCTTTTGTGCTAATGTTCTCCGTGCCCTTAGCAGCCACGGGAGCATTGCTGGGACTCGCTATCACGGGCAACAGCCTCTTCAACGCCAACACCTTAACGGGCTTCCTAATCCTTCTCGGCGTAATCGTGAACAATGGCATCATCATGATCGATTATGTCAATTCACTGAGGCGGCAAGGATATCGGAAGACGCGAGCCCTGATGACCGCGGGCTTGCACCGCTTACGCCCCATTTTGATCACCGCTATCACTACAATTGCAGCCATGTTCCCTCTAGCCTTGGGAACAGCAGAATATGTTAGCTTAATTGGGGCACCCTTCGCCATCACCGTTATTGGAGGTTTGGCACTCGGAACGCTCTTGACACTGGTATTGATCCCCACCGTTTATTTGGGCTTAGAAAATGCCATCAGTTGGTTTAGAGAATTGCCTTGGTGGGTCCGATTGATCAATCTAGCACTTTGGCTAGGCGTAGGCTTGTATATATACTTCAAGCTTAGCTCACTCCTTTGGCAATTAGTAGATTGGTTGCTGCTCTTCTTCTTGGTTCCGGCCGTAACTTACTTCATTCAGGTGAGTCTGAAGCGAGCCAGAGCAGATGTGATACCAGAGGATCAAGCCCTAGAAATTGAAGTTCAGAATTTGGTCAAAATATACAACCGCCCCGGCCGTTTGACCCGGGAATGGTCCGGTAGCAAAGCCTTAGCAGATTTTCACCAATCTGGGCTTAGAGGTATCAAATGGGGTTTACTACTGCGGGAGTTCCTTTGGCAACTTCCCCTCTTGGGTTTCATGGTCTGGTTTACCTACTCTTTCTTGCGTTCAGGATTTTGGATGACGCTTTTAGCAGTGGGCATATACCTATTGATCCTAGAGATCTGGTTCCCAATTGGAACTGCCCTGACTAAAGGAGAACCTAAACGTTGGAAGAAGTTGATAAAGGCCTTCGGCTGGTTACTATTCTGGTTAAGTCCAATTGTGCTGGTCCTGCAATTGAACGAGAGATGGGAACAATGGGGCTTTTCGGTATTCGTTGGCGTTGTGTGGTATTTGATATTGATCATCTATAATTCTTCCAACTATATCCATCGCAATAGTATTAACATTGAACGAATCAAAGGGAGGCTCCGTCGCTTCTACTATAGAATGATCATCAATATTCCCGTCATTGGAAAGCGGAAGTTACCCTTCAAAGCCCTGAACGGGGTGTCATTGAAAATCGGTACGGGTATGTACGGTTTATTGGGACCGAACGGGGCGGGTAAATCTACTTTAATGCGAATCATCAGTGGGGTATTTGAGCAGAGTTACGGGAAGATTTGGATTAATGGCGTGGATACCCAATTGAAGCGGGAGGAATTGCAAGGCTTAATTGGCTACCTACCGCAGGCCTTTGGTAGTTATGAACACATGTCTGCTTGGAGCTACTTAGATTACCAAGCCATTCTGAAGGGCTTAACCGATAATAAGGAGCGTAAGGAGCGCCTGGAATATGTGCTGTCTTCGGTGAATATGCTGGATCGAAAGGATGAAAAAATTGGTTCTTTCTCCGGAGGGATGAAGCAGCGGATTGGAATTGCTCAAATTCTATTGCATCTGCCTCGCATATTGATCGTTGATGAGCCTACCGCTGGGCTGGATCCCAGAGAACGAATCCGCTTCCGGAATCTATTGGTGCAATTAAGTCGGGAACGAATCGTCCTATTTTCTACCCACATCATTGAAGACATCGCTAGTTCTTGTAACCAATTGGCGGTAATCAATAAGGGATCTGTCCGTTATAAAGGGTCTCCCCAAGATATGCTGCAGCATGCAGAAGGTTTAGTTTGGGAATATGTAATTCCTGCTAGTGAGTTCGAACAAGCCGAAAGCGAGCAAGTAATTGTGAATCACATGCGAGAGGGAGATAATATTAGAGTACGCTGTATCTCCTCCACCCAACCCACCGAGGCTGCAGTGGAAACCGAGCCTGTTTTGGAAGATGCCTATTTGTGTCTCTTGAAAAACATTCAGAAATAATGGGGAACGCACTTTTATTATTAAGCAAACTAGTTCGCTACAACTTGAAGATCATCTTTGCAGGTCGGTTCATCTGGTTCCTCCTGGCCGCCTTAGGATTCTATATATTCTTTATGGTGATCAGTGTCTTGGATAATGATGAGATCAATATTGGCTCTATCTACTCCTTGACCTTTTTTCCCGCCATTTTGCTAATCTTTTATCCGATGGTCTTTGGCATACAGCGCGATGATGATGCTCGCATGCTTGAGATTTTGTTTGGAATCCCAGATTATCGATACAAAGTTTGGCTGGTGCGCCTCGTTTTGATCTTTGTCCAGATCTTTATCCTGTTAATCCTATTTGCATCGATCGGTTCCTATCTGTTGTACCCCGTCAATCCACTGGTCATAGCCTCTCAGCTGCTATTCCCCATTTGTTTTCTGGGTAGCTTAGCTTTCTTATTTGCCACACGTATCAAGAATGGAAATGCTACGGCAGTGATCATGATCCTACTGGGAATAGGCTTAAGTATTTTTAGTGAAATCCTAGAGGATACCTTTTGGAACATCTTCCTCAATCCGTTTGACCCTGAGCGTGGCTTCAGCGAACTCGCCTGGCAGCAAATTGTTTGGAAAAACCGGGTATTCCTCTGCGTGGGGAGCATCGTTTTCATTTTGACGGCCCTGATCAATTTGCAGAAGCGGGAGCGATATATATAAGTAGTGTCATTTGGTCGGTGAAAAAACTATCTGGCGCTATACAGATAGTTTTTCCACCCAAAATTCACGGCTGAAACGACATTTTTCGATACAAAGACTAGTGCAAAAACCGCTTACTTGTTCGTAGCAGCATAATCCACCTCACGATAGGCTTGAATGACAGCCATTTCTCCTTCTTTGCCTTCTTTCGAATTGCCGTGTTCCATACCTAGGATACCGCGATAGCCTTTTTCATGAATGTACTTGAAGACATTCTTATAGTTGATTTCTCCTGTGGTCGGTTCCTTGCGGCCTGGGTTGTCGCCAATCTGGAAATAGCCGATCTCTTCCCAGGATTGCTCAATATTGGGAATCAAATTACCTTCTTGAATTTGCTGGTGGTAAATATCAAAAAGGATCTTGCATGCCGGGCTGTCCACTGCCTTACAAATCTGATAGGCTTGTGCGCTTTTGGTTAGGAAAAGGCCGGGGTGATTGAAGAAATTCAGAGGTTCAAGCACCATCACGAGATTATGGGGTTCCAGAATAGCGGAGGCGCGTTTGAGTACCTCAATCACATTGGCTGTCTGATATCCCATATCTTGTTTCAAATCTAAGTACCCCGGTAGCACAGTCATCCAGGTGGCATTAACGCGTTTGGCTGCATCGACTGACTCCCTGACTCCCTTTAAGAATTCCTCTCGGATTGCTTCATCCTTCAGTACCAAGGTGGGTTTGTTGGTCCGGATTCGCCCACCAACAAAGACCCCCATTTCCATATTGAGTTGGGCCAGCTTAGAACCAATTTTGTCTTGCATACTGGGTTCCCGTCTTTTAAGGTAATTATCTTCAAAAGCAGTAAACCCCTGATCTGCCATAAATTGAATCTCATCCAGTGGCGCTTCACCGGCATGATGCTTGAACATACCCGTGTGTGGAGCAAACTTCATGGCAAACTTAGGGGCCGGAGCAGATGAATCAGAAGGAAGATGTGGGCTCGTTGAGGCTACTGCGCCTGCAGCCCAAACGCTACTAGCGATGAAGGTTCTACGTTTCATGTTGTGGTTTTTTCGTTTTGAATTGTTGACAGTAGTAGATCTATAGTTACTACTTCTTCTAAAGATCGCGAATAAGTTACATACTTTCTTGAAGACACATACCGAGAAATAACATTAAAGCTTTAATTTGAGGTCGGAATATAGCACGATCAAGGTTTCACTAATTCGAAAATCTACCCTTATGAAATCCTACAGCTTACTGCTGCTAGCTGGCTTGCTATCTCTAAGCGTCTGGTCTCAACAGACAATAAACGCTTCCCTGACACACGATGGCAAAGACCGAAGCTATATTCTGTATGTACCGGAGTCCTACAATGAAGATACGCCAGTTCCACTAGTACTCAATTTCCATGGTTACACCAGCAATGCCAATGACCAAATGTGGTACGGTGATTTTCGTGCCATAGCGGATACTGCTGGATTTCTCGTCGTACATCCCCAGGGTAGCCTGTTAAATGGAATAACACATTGGAACGTAGGGGGTTGGACATTGGGCAGCACCACCGATGATGTTGGATTTACGGAATCCTTATTAGATGAGTTGTCCAGCAATTACAATATTGATCAGAAGAGAATTTATTCGACGGGGATGTCCAATGGTGGCTTTATGAGTTTCTTATTGGCCTGCCAGCTGAGTGATCGCATTGCTGCCGTTGCTTCAGTTACGGGCTCTATGACACCTGAGACGTATATCACCTGTGATCCCCAGCACCCCACCCCAATCATGCAGATACATGGCGTTGTGGATGGTGTGGTTCCCTATTTTGGGGCCAATTGGACCAGATCTATTGCTGATGTCTTAGCTTATTGGAGAGACTATAACAATTGTTCCACGGAACTCATCAAGACGGATGTTCCCAATACCAATCTACTCGATGCTTCCTCTGCTTCCTATCAAGTTTACTTAGATGGTGACAATGGGAGTACAGTTGAACACTTCCGAATAAGCGGTGGTGGACATACCTGGCCCGGCTCCTTCCCTAGCCCGGGAACCAATCAAGATTTTGATGCTTCCTTGGAAATTTGGAAATTCTTTTCCCGTTACAATCTGGATGACTTACGAGGGTTAACTTCAGTTGACGAGCAGCCTTCCCCAGGCACTAGCCTTCAAATCTTTCCTAACCCTAGTAAAGGGCTAGTGACGGTAAAATCTAAAGGTGCAATGGGAAACCCTTATCAAATTCATTCCATCCACGGCCAGTTGATGAAAGCAGGGATTTTAGTAAGAGAAAGGGAAGAATTAGATCTGGCGGAACTCCCTAAAGGAATCTATATTTTTAGCGTCGGCAAAAAAGGATTCAAGATTATCAAGGACTAGAAGGTTTAGGGCGGTTAGCTGTTATTTAACATGTCTGGTCACCACATCGAGGGTGGCTTGCACTCTAATTATATTGGTTAGCAACACCTCTTCAGCACCCTCTTGCATTATATTCAGCATCCCCTGAATTCGTTCTTCATCACCCCAACGCAATTGACCCGCATAGATAAGTTCTACTAAGGCATTGGTCAAAAAGCCCTTAACCAGGTCGTTTTCAGCATTAGGAACGATGGTTTCTAGGATATCCAAATCCGTGACTTCTGCTAATATTTTCACCTTCCGGCCAATAGCACAGATCATGGCCTGATCTTTTGTTCCCTTATACTCTAAAATTAACTTTGGCCAAGGAATCAGCTTTTCCGCCATTTTCCGGGCTATATGGATCTTCATTCTGAAATTAGAAGCCAAACTCCGCATGCTGTTGGTTTGCTTAAATTGCTCAGACAGCATGGCCAGTTCTTTGCGGATTTGCTCCATAGGACACACCTGTTGAAAAGTCCCAATGGCGGAGTGCTGTATCTGGTCAATTATTTCCAGTATGGTAAAGGTGATTGAGTTATACTCTAGCTTGTAATCTTGCAAAGCAATGTGGCCTCGCAGTTTTTCCGCTTCTAGTTGGCGATAACGAGCAGCTACATGATAGATCTCCGTAGTCATATGGTTGGTGGAGCCTTCGGTAAATTCAATTAGCTCTTCAATGACTTGACGGATATTTCCAAGAGAAACGGATTTCTTGAGATGTTTAAGTTGAAGATTTGATTTTGTCATGATGCGTCGGATTGTCTAATGTCAGCTCTACGGTGTGATGCTGATCGCTCACAATTAAATTGGACTTCCCAGAACGGAAAGACCATTTGTTATAAAGATATTTTGAGAATGTGGGGGACTGACAACAATCTTACTGAAGATTACATATTACCAAGATAATTAAATAGACTAATAATAACAACCGTACTGCACTGATTTTCATTGACTGAGGACGTCAATACTGGATAATATAAACGAGCATTATTTGACCTATTAAGAGAATGCCTTGAAACGGACTCGAAAAATCCAAGTCTTGATCCTGGTATAGCTCTACCAGCAAGAATCTGCAAACTAGTTTCCCGATAAATAGTCCTGATCAATCATCTGTATTATATTAGAGGAGTTCCAATGCCTAAACCCTGTGCAGGTTAAGTCCACTAATGATTTCATTTGAACAGGGACTAAGTCAGGCCAACTTTACCACAAAACTCAAAGCTTATAAGGATGAAAAAACGAAAAACACAACCGCAACACTCCACTCGCAGGGACTTCATTAAGAAGAGTGCTATTGCCTCCTCTATTTTCATTGTGCCTAGGCACGTGCTAGGGGGCCCGGGCTACACAGCCCCCAGTGACCAGCTCAATTTAGCCGCCATTGGTGCCGGAGGAAAAGGAAGAAGCGATATTCGCAATGCTTCGGTAGGTGGAAGGGAAAGAGTAGTCGCCCTTTGTGATGTCGACTTTTCTGGCTCTGCCAAAAGTTCAGTAGAAGCATTCCCAAAGGCAAAGATCTACCACGACTATCGGGAAATGTTGGATAAGGAGAAAGACATTGATGCCGTTACGATTTCTACCCCTGACCACGTCCATGGACCGGCTGCAGCTTTTGCCATGCAAAGAGGCGTCCACGTTTACGTTCAGAAGCCTATGACACACAATATTCAGGAGGCTCGGTATTTGACAAAGCTAGCTCGGGAAAAGAAGATCGTCAGCCAAATGGGAAACCAGGGAGCGTCCAACCCACTCCTTAAAATGGTGCAAGGCTGGGTAGATTCAGGAAAACTAGGGAAAATCTCTAAGGTTCACGTATGGACCAATCGCCCTGTTTGGCCGCAAGGATTTGCTTTCCCAGAACCGGATGAAAGCGAGAAACCAGATGACCTCAAGTGGGATTTATGGCTTGGGCCTTCAAAAGCCATTCCTTACACGCCAAATATTCACCCCTTTAACTGGCGAGGCTGGTGGGAATATGGCACCGGTGCCTTAGGTGACGTTGGTTGTCACCTGATCGATATTCCATTCCGGACCTTAGGACTGAAGTATCCGACCGATGCCGAATGCAGTGTTGGAGCAGTATACACTAAGATGTGGAATGCCGAGTATCATCCCGAAGGATGCCCTCCTTCTTCCTTTATCACGCTTCATTTTGATGCCACTGAGAAAAGCAAGGCTCCGATTGAAATGACTTGGAGTGATGGAGGTATTCGCCCATCTCACCCCACTATTATCCCTGCCGATGATGATATCGGAGGAAAGAATAGTCAGAATGGAGTATTGATCATTGGTGAAAAAGGAATTATTTCTACCAACATCAATGATAGTTCTCCGCTCATGCCGAAGTTGTATCTGAATGATGGTACCAAAGAGTTCGGTCCGGAAGAAGAAAACTTTGATGAGCCAGAATACGGACATCATAGACAATGGGTGGATGCTTGCAAAGCAGGCTTCGATAGCCCGGAGCATAAAGCCTTGACTTCCTCCTTTGATTATGCAGGTCCTATGACGGAGACTGTCCTGATGGGGAATCTAGCAATTAGGAGCTACATGCTTCGTCGAGAAAATGCCAAAGGCCGCACAGAATACTTTGGTAGGAAGAAGTTATTGTGGGATGGTGAGAATATGAAAATCACTAATCTCGTAGAAGCCAATCAATTTGTAGGCAGAACTTACAGAATCGGTTGGGATCTGCGTTCATAAACAAGAATATTAGATTGGGGTGCGAATCCTGAGTGATGGCGCCCCAGTCAATTTCCTATACCTTCCAAAACAGCTGGGCTTTTTCCTTAAAAAATGGCAAAAAAAAAGAGAGCCCTTTTGGACTCTCCCTTGCAAATAACCTATTTCTATCCTCTGACAAATAGAGCATCTCCTGCTTGTAGCATCCTAACAGATGTGACGATTTTATTCGAAACTTTTTCCAAATACACATCACCTCCGATTTAGGTCTTGACTCCAAGCATTCTAATACCCATTCCCAAAGGGACCTTTATTTTTAATCCTGATCTTTCTCTGAGGAGAGGAAGTTCAGTAGCGATTCTTTCAATATTTATTGTAAGTCATTTCTTACAGTACAAAGGTGCAGGAAAATGTTTATTCGGACTTGGACTATTGTTTTTAAAACTTGGATTATTGTTTTAAAACTTGGACTATTGTTTCTAAAACTTGGACTATTGTTTAATCGCAAAAGAACAATCAATACTCAACCAACTGTTAATCAGAGTATTAAAACTAATATTTACAAAAAAAACCAAGTAAACAGTGAGAAGGGACCAAATTATGTATCAATAGTATTTCATAACTTGTGTTCTCAGTTAGAAACTTAGCGACTTGTTCCAAAATAAGGAGGAGTACGCTCACTCAGAAATCGTGGATTAGTAATAGACCTATTTGTCAAACCTACCTTATGCCAGCTAGAGAGATTTCCCTTCTGCTGATCGACTCCAATGAGCAGCATCAGGATGTCGTACAGGATCTCCTAGGAGACCGCTACGAGCTCTACTTGGCTGGCAATGGCAGAGATGGAATTAAGCAAGCTCACAAACATATTCCTGACATTATCTTCATCAATAAAGAATTACCAGAAGGAAATTGTGCGGAGATCTGTCAGCAACTAAAGAGCCATCAATTAAGCAGCCACATACCAATCTTACTTATCGGAAAACAGATCAATCCATTTCGTGCCAAGATCAAATATAAAGTAGATGTTTTTCTAGAATATCCCTATAGTATGAGACAGCTATTAGTACAAGTAAGGAAAATGATACAATTCAAAATTCGCCTGCAAGAAAGATATGCTTTGTTTGCCAAGAAGGATACCCGTTTGGTGTCTGAGGAAAGTGTCTTAAGCGATTTGATTCTTCGGCTACCCTAGATCCGTCGGTGAACAAATATATTTTCATTAACTTTCGATTTTTGATACCCCCTGCTGATTCTAAAAGCCATCATTTTCAAAATTGGTTGAATTGATCCGTAGTATTCGCCATTGTCGTTGTGTTCTAGCCCTAGTTACTTGCCTTGCTTTAGCTGATATCAGTCAGCTTCATGGTCAACCTTTGTCCACCTATCAGCACTTTACTCAAAAACAAGGTCTTTCCAGCAACTATGTTCTTTCCTTCATTGAAGATCACTTGGGGTTCATTTGGATTGGAACGGAGAATGGACTAAACCGATTCGACGGCACCCATTTCTTAGAATACCGTCATGATCCAGAGGATATTAGCTCCTTAAGTAGCAACTGGATTACCGCGATTTTTGAAGATAGTCGAAGAAACATTTGGGTCGGTACGCGAAATGGTTTGAACCGACTTGATCGACGTAGTGGAATATTTGAAAGAGTAGACTTGCGGAAAGCGGATGGATCGCTAGTTAAGGATGAGATCACCAGCTGTTTGGAAGACCAGGATGGCAATGTCTGGGTTTTAACACTAAGGAACGGCCTGTTTAGGGTACCGATGGGGAAAAATAGTTTACCCTATATTGGTGAGCACTTCGCCTACAAGAACTTCACATCAGCATCGGCAAATAGCTTAAGACTCTCTCATCTCATTCAAGTTCAGGAAGATTATCTATGGATAGCTACCACACAAGGTCTTGATCGGCTCCAGCTCTCTACTGGAGAAATCCTGAGCCGGCAGATTCCCAATTTTACGGGTTTCTTTCAAGGTGAAGTTGATTTTATCAAGAGTTTAGTCAATTCTTCAGGTAATATCATTCTTCAGCTAGGAGGACAACTTTACCGAATAGAAGATCAAGAAACCAATCCAAGTATAGTTCTAATTCCACGGGTTGGCTCCAATTCCTCTATGGATCGACTTTTGCGGCATATGATTTGGCAGGATGAGCAGACCTTGTTAGCTACGGATTTGGCACAGATTTATTCCATTGATCTCAGCAGTGGAGAACAGCGCCTTTTCTTTCCAGCCGAAACGCAGGCTAATTTATTTCGCAACCGAATCCTGCCCTTACTAGAAGATTCAAAAGGGAATCTTTGGGTCGGTACCTCTGGAGGAGGGATTCACTTCTTGTCAGGTGAAAAACCGGTTTACAATTTCTATCAGCATGAATCTGATAACCCCAATTCACTCTCTGCTGGATCTGTCCGGAGTTTCACAGAAGACCGGCAAGGTCATCTCTGGATTGGTATTTTGGGTGGTGGGATTGAGCAATTTCAATATGCTCCTGAAGGCTCAAGAATCAATAAATTAAAAACTATAAATACGGGTAATCAAGGCTTAAGCAGTGACCAAGTAATTAAGGTGATGCTCGATCAAGGAGAAGATGCGCTTTGGGTGGCCACCAATGACAATGGCCTCAATCGAGTAGATCTTGTTTCGGGAAAAACCAAAGTATATCGCCATATAGAGAATGACCCTAATTCACTAGGCGGCAACCGTATCTGGGGCTTGAATCAAGATAAAGAGGGCTTCATCTGGGTAGGCACCTGGGCAGAAGGTTTGGCGCGCCTCAACCCTAAGGATGGTAGCATCAAGGACTTTTTTGCTACCCCAAATGGCCTCAGTAGTAACAGCATACGCTTTATTTATAGAGCTCCAGATGAGTCCTTTTGGATTGGAACTACCCGCGGACTTAATCGATTAGATACGCAAACCGAAACCTTCGTCCCCTTCATTCATGACCCTGCTGATTCTTCAAGTCTTTCCAACAATCTCGTTTGGTCCGTTTTCAAAGATCGCCAAGGAGACCTTTGGGTGGGTACTGATGTAGGACTTAATCGACTTGATCCGGTAACCAACAGTTTTGAGCACTTTTATGAGGATGATGGTCTGCCCTCCAATACAATTTTCGGTTTGGCCGAGGATCCTGAAGGGGTGCTGTGGGTAAGTACAGACAAAGGGGTAGCTAGAGTTATCCGGGGACTGGGGGAGATTTCCTTTCAGAAAATCAATGTTCAAGACGAATTGGGTAGCGTTTCTTTCATACCGAAGGCCCTATACCAAAGTCCTAATTCCGGGCAAATGCTCCTCGGAAATGCTAGTAGGATGGTCATGGTGGATCCGGACCTCATTGGACAAGACACCTTTAGTCATAATTTAACGATCCATTCTCTTTCTACTTTTCGCCTTGGGAATGGAAAAGGAAAAAAGGACGTAGATTACTTTATAGCCGATAAATCGGAAGAGATTCAACTGGGATATCAAGACCAATCCATTAGTTTGCAGCTTTGTGATCTGGCTTGGCACGGCACACAGGAACGGCAATATGAATACCAATTGTTCGGATTTAACGGCCAGTGGATGAGCCTTCCGGAAAACATGGAGGTAACCTTTACAAATCTTGATGCTGGTAAATATCAGTTTCTGGTTAGAACTAAAAGTGCTGGCAATATCGCCTCGGAGGCAGTTCAATTGCTTTCTTTACGAGTATTTCCTCCTTGGTGGGAAAGTACCATTGCCTATTTGAGCTACCTATTGCTTCTGGCTGGTTTTGGCTACCTCGTCTATCGATTCCAACTGAATCGACAGCTACAGATTCAGGAGACCGAAAACCTTAAAGCCCTAGATGCTTTCAAGAATAAACTTTACACTAATATCACCCATGAATTCAAGACGCCCTTGACCGTAATCAGCGGAGTGATAGAGCAGGTACAAGGGCACGATAAAGTAAAGAAGCTGGTAAAGAGAAGTAGTTCCAACCTTCTAAATCTGGTGAATCAAATATTGGATCTAAGAAAGTTAGAAGAAGGACGTTTAAAATTAAAGTGGATTCAGGCTGATATAATTGAGTATCTACAATATTTATTGGCTTCTTATGAAGCCCTTGCAGGTTTAAAGAATATTCAACTACATTTTGTCCCGGACGACGAGGAAATCCTGATAGATTTCGATAAAGAAAAATTGCAAAGAGTACTTTCTAATTTGCTTTCCAACGCGATCAAGTTCACTCCTCCGGACGGCCATATCTACATCAGAGCCTCTAAGCGAGAAGTCGCAGGAATGGACCACCCCACCCTATCCTTGATCATTCAGGACACCGGCATCGGCATTCCACAGGAGGATCAAGAAAGCATCTTTGATCGATTCTACCAAGTAGGTAATGATGCCCCGAAAGTTAACTCCGCCCTGCAATATCGCGGCCCAGGTGGAGGCACTGGCATCGGGTTAGCCATGACAAAAGAGTTGGTCGAATTCATGGGAGGTAGTATTTCCGTCAAGAGTCAGCTGGGCAAAGGGAGTTCCTTTACTATTGTACTCCCTCTCCATCAAAACGCAACACTCGTTCCAATCAAAGAACTCACCCAAACGCCTATTCTTGCGCCCGAGATTCCATCTGAAGGAGCGGAGCTTTCGGCCGGTCCTTATACGGGGATGGTGAGTGGCAGCTTACAAAGTCTTCTCTTAATTGAAGACAATACAGACGTCATGCAATATCTCGTATCCTTGCTAGAAGACAAGTATGATCTTTATCTTGCTCGTGATGGCCAAGAAGGAATCGACCTAGCATTGGAGCACATCCCGGATTTAATCGTGAGTGATGTGATGATGCCCATCAAGGATGGCTTTGAAGTTTGTAGTACCTTGAAAATGGATGAACGAACAAGCCATATTCCTATCATACTTCTAACCGCCAAGTCTAGTATAGATTCTCGATTGGAAGGCTTAGGCCGAGGAGCGGATGCCTACCTAGCGAAGCCCTTTGACCAGCGAGAATTGTTCATTAGACTTGAGCGATTGGCCGCCCTACGGCAGCAACTGAGAGAGCGTTATCAAGGCTTCGAACCGGTGGAGCCCGCGGAAGAAAGGAACCCTTATGCACAGGAGGATGCATTTATCCATAGACTCCAAGACGTCATTGTTTCCAAGATGAAAGACGCAGAGTTTGGTATTAACACCCTTTGCCAGGAAATGGGAATGAGCAGATCCCAGCTCCATCTCAAACTCAAGGCATTAACGAATCGATCCACTTCCCATGTAATCCGTGCCGTTCGGCTGCACAAAGCCAAGGAATTACTGCAAGGAAATTCCATGAACGTTACCGAGGTGTCCTTCGAAGTAGGATTCAATGATCCTGCCTATTTTTCAAGAAAATTTACAGAGGAATTCGGGATTAGCCCGAAGAAATTCATGGGCAACCTCTCCTAGTAGTACTTCCACAAGCCTTACTTATCAAAATGATCATTGTTTGTCCATTTTGATGATAGAAATCTAGGAAAAAAGGTGAAAATTGAAGCTATCAATTCACCAAGACAATTGTGTTATGAAAGCATGGCAAATCAACGCCTATGGAGGTCCCGAAGTATTCAAGCTCGTTGATCTTCCCGATCCTAGTCCAAAATCAGGTCACATCCTAGTTGAAATCAAAGCCTTTGGTATTAATCGGAGTGAATTATACACCCGACAAGGTCATTCTGGGGATGCCGTCACCCTGCCTAGAGTATTAGGGATAGAATGTGTTGGAGTCGTAAAAGATAGCGGAGGTAGCGACCTCCAAATTGGCCAAAAAGTTGGAGCTGCGATGGGACATATGGGACGACTGTATGATGGAGGTTATGCTGAAATGGCTTTGATTCCAAGATCCAATGTTTACCCCATCGATACAAGTCTGGATTGGGCAACTGTGGGGGCATTACCAGAAATGTATCTTACGGCCTGGGGAGTGATCAAGGAAGCCATCGATTTGCCCAGGAATAGCTCCTTGCTAATCAGAGGAGGAAGTTCTTCCGTAGGGCTTGCCTGTGCCTCAATCGCCAAGGAAATGGGCTGCACCGTCTTAGCCACTACCCGAAAGGAAGAGAAGATTCCTATTCTGAAAGCGGCAGGGGTAGATCATGTTATCATCGACGATGGACAAATCGCTTCTAAGGTCAAAGCCATTGTACCTGGAGGTGTGGCAGGCGTGGTAGAACTCGTTGGTATCGAAAAAACAATCATGGACTGCTTGCAATCTACGGCACCCAAAGGAACGGTTGGAATGGTGGGATTTCTCGGGGATACTTGGGATTATAAATTCTTTCCTTGGATGCCGTCCACAGTAAAACTTACTTTATATAGCAGTGAAACCTTGAATACCGAATATGCCACCCCCGTCCTCCAAAGGGTAGTGGATCAGGTAGCTGCCGGAAAATATAAGTCGAATATTCACCAAGTTTTTGGTTTTGGCGAGCTTCCGAAGGCGCATAAGATGATGGAGAGCAACCAGGCCGCAGGGAAGTTGGTCGTTTTGACGGAAAACTAATGTGTACACTATTTTGTATCATTGGGTATGCGAGAGTATACCATTCCCAATCACTTGCTACAGGAAGGCCCCCCTCCTCCCATTGGTTTGATAGATTATCGAGCGGAAGGCAGTCCGGTGCGTAACCGGATTCTGTACACCCAGAATGTCATCAGCTTCATGATCCAGGGCTCCAAGGAGATTCATATGCAAGAATCGCCCCTAAGCTTTGATCAAAGCCATTTTGCTATCATTACTTCGAGTCGTTGCCTGATGACGGAGATCTCAGCTAATGGCCAGTATCGAAGCTTATTATTTTTTTTCGATGATGAAGTCCTGAGAAGTATTTGGTTGAAACATATGGATGCCTTTCAAGAGATAGAAACTAAAGCAGAAGCACTATCTCTGCCCTATGATCCCTACCTCTTGCAGTTTCGCAATTCGCTTGAGCTACTATGCCGAACCAATTCGCCCAGCCTTGCCCTATTGACGGCCAAGCTGGAGGAGTTTCTCCTATATGTATTGCAAAGACGTCCACAGCAACTGATTGCTCTACTCAATAACAGCAAATCCAAAACAGAGGTGGATTTCAGAAATGTGGTGGAAAATAACCTGTTCAGCAACCTGAGCGTGGAAGAGTTAGCTTTCCTATGCAATATGAGTCTGTCCACCTTCAAACGACACTTCCATAAGTTTTATGAAACTTCCCCAAGCCGTTTTATTCAAGAACAACGGATGAAAATGGCCGGGCAGTTACTCCAAAAGAAAAAGCTTCCCTCTGAAATCTACAATCTGGTGGGATATGACTCCTATTCCAATTTTGCCCGAGCTTTCAAGCAATACCATCAGATGAGTCCACGGCAGTACCTCAACATGAACGATTAAGTATACTTATCGAACGAATTGATGTAGGTGGCGCCTCTTCAATTCCTGCAATTTTGCCTTAAAATAATCTTCTCTGACAGTTTTTGTGGGCCTGTCCGGCTAACTAGACGGGCCTGTCCGGCTAACTAGACGGGCCTGTCCG